>DAOUGF010000367.1:0-8097 GCA_034429295.1 Chloroflexaceae bacterium | reverse complement strand
CCGTGCCGCTCTATCCGGGACAATATTTCATCGGCATCGCGCCGTCGAATATGGCCTCGGGCGGCTCTCTTGCCGGCTATCATAGCAGCGGCACAACCATCAGCAACGCCGGCGTGATCTCCGAGCTTGCCTCGTCATCCCCCGACTCCAATATCGACCGCGACGACAACGGCAACACCGTTCGCACCCCGGCGACGTTCTACAGCGGCGGCGTGCTGGCGGGCCCGCTGTATGTCGATAACACCGAGCCCACCGGCGAGCCCGAGAGCGCGGGCAACGCGCCCGGCCCCCTGCCGATCGCCGACAACGCCAGCAACCTGACCGTGGACTTCGGCTTCTACACCGCAACCCTCGGCAACCTCGTCTGGGCGGACAATGGCGCCGGCGGTGGCACAGCAGCCAACGGCCTGCGCGACGGCGGTGAGGTGGGGGTGGCCGGCGTGAGCATGCGCCTGTTCAGCCAGGACAACACCACCGAGATCCCGGTCGGCCCCGATGGCCTGCTCGGCACAGCGGACGACGGACCTGGCGGGATGGTCACTGATGCCGCCGGGGCCTACCGCTTCGGCAATCTGCCGCAGGGCCAGTACAGCGTGCAGATGAGCGCGCCCATCGGCTACGTCAGCACCCGCGACACCGCGGGCACCGGCACCCCGAATGGCAATGTCGACAACGACGACAATGGCCCCTTCACCAACGCAGGCACCACCACCAGCAACTCGATCACGCTCACGCCTGGCGCGGCCGGCACGCTCAACAACAACATCGTCATTTCCACCGCAGGTGCCACATTCAATCCGACCGTTGATTTCGGCATCGTGCGCAGATACTCGGTGGGCAACCGGGTCTGGAACGACCGGAACAACAACGGCCTGCGCGACGTGGGCGAGCCCGGGATCAGCGGGGTGGTGGTGCGGCTCTACCAGAGCGATGGCGAGACGATCGCCCGGCGCATCGACGGCTCGAACGTACCCGACTCCACCACCAGCGTGAGCGGCTACTACCGCTTCGACAACCTGCCCGCCGGCGACTACATCGTCGAGGTGATCAGCAACAACTTCACCGGCGCGAACCCGCTTGTCGGGTTCCGCTCCAGCACTGGCGCGGCCGGCGCCTACGAGCCGGCCCCCGACCCCGACAACGACATCGACAACGATGACAACGGCACCGCCGGGGACGGCGTGGTGCGCAGCCAGGCCATCACCGTTGGGGAGGGCAGCGGCACAGCCGAGCCCACCAGCGCGATCGATGGCGACGGCGGCGTGGTCTCAAGCCCGGAGGCGCCGGATAACCAGTCGAACCGCACGGTCGACTTCGGCTTCTATGCGTCGATGAGCCTGGGCAACCGCGTCTGGGAGGACGCCGATAACAACGGCACGCTCAACGGCGCCGAAACCGGCATCAGCGGTGTGCCGGTCAACCTCTACCTCGACAGCGATAACAATAATGTGCCCGATGGCGCCGCGATCGCGACGACGACAACCAATGCCACCGGCTACTTCCTGTTCACCGGCCTGATCACCGAGACCTACATCATCGAGATCGTACCGCCGGCCGGCTATACCAGCAGCACTGGCAACTTCGGCGGCTACGAGCCAGGCCCCGACCCCGACACCGTCGCGACCGACAATGACGACAACGGGACCGCGGGCGCGGGCGTAATCCGCAGCGCGCCGATCACGCTCGTGGTTGGCGGCGAGCCCACCGGCGAGCCAGCCACCCCTGGCCTCAGCGATGATGCCCGCGATGCGAACGCCAACTACACCGTTGACTTCGGTCTGTTCCGGCCGCTCAGCTTGGGCAACCTGGTCTGGCTGGACACGAACAACGATGGCGAGGTCAGCGGCGGCGAGACCGGCATCGCCGGCGTGACTGTGCGGCTCTACCGCGACAGCAACAACGATGGCGTGCCCGACGACCTTGCCGCCCCCGCCGGGGTGACGCCCGCCGACGCCATCCGCTCGATGACGACCAACGCCAGCGGCCACTACCTCTTCACCGGCCTGGGCGTGGGCGACTATATCGTCGAGGTGGTGACGCCCGTCGGCCTCACCAGCAGCACCGGGCGCGCCGTGCCCCCGCCCTACGAGCCGGCGCCCGATCCCGACACCAATCTGACCGACGGTGACGACAACGGCACCACGAGCGACGCGGTCGTGCGTAGCGCGCCAGTCACGCTCACAGTCGGCGGCGAGCCCACCGGCGAGCCCGCCACCCCCGGCCTGAGCGATACTGCGCCCGATGATAGCTCGAACACCACCGTGGACTTCGGCTTCTACACCGGCCTGAGCCTGGGCAACCGCGTCTGGAATGACGCCGACAACAGCGGGAGCGTGAACGGCGGCGAGACCGGAATCAGCGGCGTGACGGTGCGCCTCTACCGCGACGACGACAACAACGGCGTGCCCGACGACCTCGACGGCACGCCGGGCGTGAGCGTCGGCGACGCTATCGCCACGACGACGACCAACGCCACAGGCCACTACCTCTTCATCAGGCTGAGCGCCGGCACCTACATCGTCGAGATCGTGCCGCCGGACGGCTACCGCAGCAGCAGCGGCGCACTCAACGCCTACGAGCCCGCGCCCGATCCCGACGTCGTCGCAACCGACGACGACGACAACGGCACCGCGAGCGGCGCGGTTGTGCGCAGCGCCCCCGTCACACTGAGCGTCGGCGGCGAGCCTACCGGCGAGCCAGCGACCTCTGGCATAACGGACAGCACCGCCGACAACAACGCGAACTACACCGTGGACTTCGGCATCTACGAGAGCTACAGCCTCGGCGACCGCGTGTGGGAGGATCGCAACAACGACGGCCTGGACAACGACGGCGCGGACAGCGGCCTTGGCGCCGTGAGCGTGAACCTGTACCGCGACAGCGACAGCAGCGGAGACCTGAGCGCCGCCGATGTTCTGGTGGCCAATACCACCACAAACGCGGATGGCTACTACCTCTTCACTGATCTGGTCGCCGGCTCATACCTGGTCCAGTTGCCGGGCACGAACTTCGCCGAGGCGGGGCCGCTCGACGGCTTCACCAGCAGCACCGGCGCGCCAGGCAGTTCCACCGGCCCCTACGAGCCGGGCGCCGACCCGAACAACAACAACCAGGACGCAGACGACAACGGCTCGGTGGCTAGCGCCGGCCTGACAGCGGCCGGCTGGGAAGGTGGCATCGTCAGCGGGCTGATCACCCTTGGCCCTGGCCCGATCGAGCCGACCGGTGAGCCGGCGACGCCGGGCTTTACCGACCCGAATGGCGACAACCGCTCGAACCTCACGCTCGACTTCGGCCTCTACGACGCGTCGCTCATCATCGTGAGCGTCGAGCAGGCGGCGACTCAGGCCGATCCAACTAACCTCGGCCCGATCAGCTTCCGCGTGGTCTTCAGCAAGCCGATCGTGAGCGCGAGCTTCACCCCGGCCGACATCACCATCGGCGGCAGCGCCCCCGGCACCCTGACCGCGACGATCGCCGAGGTTACACCCAATGACGGCACCAGCTTCGCGGTGGAGGTCAGCGGGATGAGCGGGGACGGCACTGTGCAAGTGAGCCTCGCCGCGGGCGTCGTCGCCGATCTGGCGGGCAATCTGAACCTCGCCTCGACCAGCAGCGACAACACCGTCACCTACGATGCAACCGCCCCGAGCGTGAGCATCACGCCGGAGAGCGCATCGACCGCCAGTGTCCCGGTGCGCTTCCTGCTCAGCTTCAGCGAGCCGATCAGCGGCCTGAGCGCCGCCGGCCTCACCCTGAGCGGCACCGCAGGGGCGACAAGTCTGAGCATCACCGAGATCGCGCCCAACGATGGCACCACCTTCGAGGTCGCCGCCAGCGGGATGACATCGGAGGGAACGGTTATCGTCGGCGTCCCTGCCGGCGCCGCCGTGGATGGCGCCGGCAACCCCAGCCAGGCCGCGCCCGCCGACGCTGTGGCCCAGTTCACCGCCCAGCACCCGCTTGTCACCGGCATCGTCGCGCTCGACCCCAACCCGACCAACGCCGCGAGCGCGCGCTACCGCCTCAGCTTCAGCGAGCCGGTGAGCGGGCTCGATCTGGGCGATCTCCAGCTCAGCCTCACCGGCGGCGTCACAGGGGCGACGCTGGAGCCGGTGACTCTGACTAACGGCCAAGTGTTCACGCTGACTGTGCAACTCGGCAGCGGCGACGGCAGCCTCCGGCTCGATCTGATCGACGATGGCTCGATCGCCAGCGTGGCCACACAAATCGGCCTGGGCGGGGCGGGGTCCGCGAACGGCACCTTCACCAGCGGCGATGTCTACCAGATCGACCGCACCGCCCCGACGATCACGGTGGCGCCAGGGCAGCCCGACCCCGCCGATGAGCTCCCCGTGACCTTCACGCTCACGGTTGACGAGCCGATCGACGGCCTCAGCGCCACGGACTTGGTGCTGGGCGGGACGGCCGGCGCGGCGGATCTGACTCTGACAGGCAGCGGCACAAGCTACACAGTTACGGTGGGGCGAGTGGCGCGCAGCGGCACGATCACGCTCGCCCTGCCCGCGGGCGCGGTCCAGGATGCCGCCGGCAACCCGAGCGCTGCCGTCGCGCCCGTGGTGATCAATTTTGTTGACGATACGGCGCCGCAGGCGACGCTCGTCGCTCCGCTGCCGGACCAGCCCGCCGACGGCAGCGCCACCCCGTATCAGATCATGGTGCGTTTCAGCGACAACCTGGCGCTCGACGCGGCGACCCTGGGCGATGACGATCTGGCCGTGACCGGGCCGGGAGGCGTTCTGACGGCAACCCTGGTGTCGGTGGATGCCCCCGGCGATGGTGCGACGCGCGTCGCCACCTACGCGCTTGCGGCGCCGGGCGGCACCTGGGACAGCGCCGACGGCGGGAGTTACAGTGTTGCAGTTGTGGCTGGCTTGGTGCGCGATACCAGCGGTAACGAGGTGCCAGCGACGCCGCTCGGCTCCTTCGGTGTGGCGGCCGGTTTCCAGGTGGCCCTGCCAATGATCGCAGGGCCTGCGGCACAGGCGGCTCTGCCTGACCTGATCGTGGAGCGTATCGAAGGCGCCGGTTCTCAGCTGCGGGTGGGCATTCGCAACGTCGGCGCGGCGCCGGTAAGCACGCCCTTCTGGGTGGACGTCTACATCGCCCCGTCGGTGGCGCCGAGCGCCGTGAACCAGACCTGGCAGCTGCTCGGAACGCACGGCGCGGCGTGGGGGGTTACAAGCCCGCTCGCACCGGGCGAGTCGCTGACGCTGGCGATCGACGACCAGTTCTTCAGGGGGGACCTCAGCGATCTCGGTGGGCCGCTGGCGCCGGGAACCAGGCTCTACGCACAGGTCGATTCGGCCAACACCAACACCTCCTATGGCGCTGTGCTGGAGCAGCACGAGGCGGCGGGGGATGCGTACAACAACATCGGCCAGGGGATTGCCGGGAGCCAGCCTCTGGCGCAGGCGGACAGCGCTCAAACGCAGTCTGCCTCACCAGGCAAAGCGCTGTTGCCGCCGCGCCCAACGGAGTAAGCCACACACCTGCGCTGCCGAGGATGGCTGCCTCACTGGTGATCGAGTGGGTAAACCTTTGACACTTTCGGCTCTGGCCAGAATTCTTGCGACGCCTCGCATCGAGCACGCACCGGCCATCCAGGCTCCTCCAAACAGGTGGATAGCGTCTCAGTCAAGGAGCTTGTCGGCTACAGGAAGTTGGAGCGCAGGAAGATCGAGCTACGGGCGCCAAGCCAGGTTCAATGGCGCCGCCGCACCAGATTGCGTTGGGTGACCGTTGCGGCGAGGTAGGCCTCGACCTCATCGGCGGGAAACCGGTCGGGTGAGAAAGCCTCGATATTGAGCCGCGTCCGCCCGTCGAGCACCAACTCCGCCAGCAGCTCACCCACGACCGGGTTGTAAGCGAAGCCGCCCGAGTGAAAGGCTACGCCGATGTAGAGGCCGGGCAGAGCGGCGACCGGCCCCAACACCGGCTCGCCGTCCATGGAGAAGGTGAGCAGCCCGACCCGCTCCTCCTCCCACTCTGCGCCGGCAAGCGAGGGCACGAGCCCGCTGAAGCGCGCGCCCACGCTCTCCCGCAGCTCTGGCGGCGCAGTCACCGTATCGAGCTGAAAGGCCCGGTTCGTCACACGGATCTCCTGGCGATCCAGCGTCTCAACTCCGGCGAGCACGCGCCCGCCGCTGGCCGGGCGCACGTAGCCCCCAAGGGGGTTCGCGTTGATCGCGGGGAGCTCGGGCGGGGCTGCCAGGGGCGCGGTGAGGTAGCGCTGGTGCGCCACCATCTTCACGGGCGGGCGCAGGCCGTCGGGCGCGCCGAGGGCCAGTGTCCAGGCGTAGACCCCATAGATCACCGCGTCGGCGCCCAGCTCGCCGCCCGCCACCCGTACGCCGCAAACGCGACCACCCTGCAGCACGAGGCCATCGGCGGTCACGCCCTCGCGGATCTCGACGCCGAGCTCGCGGCAGCGGCGGGCCAGGGCCGGCAGGTACTCGTCGGGCTCGCTGTAGCCGCCCAGCGGATCGTACAGCCCCAGCTGATCGTCAGGCATGGCGACGGCGGGCCAGCGGCGGCGCACCTCGGCGGCTGGAAGGATCTCGTAGGGCGCGCCCAGGCGGTCGTAGAGCGGCAGCAGCGCCTCCCGCTCCGGCCAGGAGGCGGCGTCGAAGAGATTGAGGCAGCCCACATCGTGGAAGCGGTAGCCCGCGAGGTCGTCCGAAAGCTCGCGGAACAGCTCAAGGCTGCGCTTGCGGGCCAGCACGCCGGTCTCGCTCCAGAGCAGCCCGGTGATGATCCCCGCCGCCCGCGAACTGGAGCCCGCCCCGACCCGGCCCTTCTCCAGCACGAGCACCCGACGGGCCCCGCGGCGGGCCAGGTGGTAGGCCGCGCTCAGGCCCGTAACGCCGGCACCCACGATGATGACCTGTGTGTCCATCGCCTTCTACCAAGCTGTCCAGCCGCCGTCCACGAGCAGATTCTGGCCGGTGATGTAGGCTCCGGCGTCGCTAGCGAGCAGCACCGCGACGCCCTTTAAGTCCTCGGGGCGGCCCATGCGCCCGAGGGGCGTCTTCGCCTCTAGCCGCGCAATGAACTCGGGCAGCTGCTCGTGGGTCTCGGGCTTGGGGAAGGGGCCGGGACTGATCGCGTTGACGCGGATGCCGTCGCGGGCCCAGTAAGCCGCCAGATGGCGGGTGAGATGAACCACGCCGCCCTTGAGGGCATGGTAGTTGGGAGGGCTGTTCACCGGCAGATCGGTATAGGCGTCGGGATAGCTCGCCACCACGCCGTACATGCTGGCGATGTTGATGATCGAGCCGGGCGCCTTACGCCCTCGCAGGTGGCGGACGACCTCGCGGGCCAGCAGGAAGTAGGCGGTGACCCCGGTGTGATAGGCGCGGTCGAAATCTTCGGCGGTGGCGCTCTCGATCGTGGGGGCCGTGCCGCCATAGGCGTTGTTCACCAGCACGTCGACGCGCCCGAGCCGCTCGACCACCTCCGCCACAAAGCCGGGGATGGCGTCGGTGTCGCTCTGGGCGAGGGCGAGGCCGAGGTGGCCCGCGCCGGGGAGGCTCGCCGCGAACTCGGCGGCCTGCCCCCCGTCACGGCTGGTGGCCACCACTGTGGCGCCCGCTTCAGCGAGGCCCCGGCTCATCGCCGAGCCAAGCCAGCCGCAGGCGCCGGTGACGATCGCCACGCGCCCCCGCAGACTCAGCAACTCCGTGACCGTGCGCTCCGTGAACTCCATCGCGCTGCTCCTTAAATCGCTCAATCTGCGATCTCGTCGAGAGGGAAGATCGGGCGCCGCAGATGCCGGTACGGGAAGCGGCCCAAGTTGGCGCTGCACAGGCCGGCCGTATCCATCTCGACCACGCCCGCGGCGATCGGCATGTAGGCGGCCCGGTAGGCCACGGCCGACTTCACGACGATCAGCTTCTGCTGCTCCGGGATCACCCCGGCCCCCCGCAGCTGGGCCAGGTCGAACGGGGGCGTCTTGCGTTCGGTGAGCACAAGGTTCACCCCACCGGCCTGCAGCCAGACGGTGCGGCCCATACGGATCGTATCGCCGTAGAAGGCGGCGAAGTGGTTGGCCTTCAGCTCGCAGGGGAAGGTGCC
>DAOUGF010000366.1:0-4370 GCA_034429295.1 Chloroflexaceae bacterium | reverse complement strand
GCGGTGCCGGCCGCGCCCCGGCCCGTACACGGAGCCCCAGCGGTGGCCCGGCTGATGGCCGGCCTGGCGAAGAAGGTCGCGAGGCGCGGGATCGATCAGTTCGCCCTCGACTGGGTCAACGGCGAGCCTGCCCTCCTCTCCTGGGAGGACGGCCGGCTGAGCACGGTGCTGGTCTTCGAGAGCGACGGCGAGCGGATCGTCGCGATCCGCATCGTGCGTAACCCGGCCAAGCTTGCCTATCTGGCGGCTCGCGTCTCGCCGCCGGATGCGGCCGTCGCCTGATCGGGCCGAAGAGGGGCCCGCGCCCCTCGGGGTGCTGCCCCGAAGCAGCGCCACTTGCACGGTGGATGGTGTTGCGAGCGGGCTCCGCCCCTCGCGCTCCCCGCCGGAGGGGGTGGCTGCCCCCTCCGGACCTCCCCCAAGCCGGAAGGCCGTACCGTGCCAGCGCTTGGCGGCGTACCCAACTCATTGTCGGGCTGAGCCATCCGCCTCGGCTGGCAGCAGATCTCCGGTCGGGGTGGTGTGGAAGCATCGGTTGTGCCGCCCGCTTCCTTATACCGGGTTCAGGGAAGTTTGGCGCCGGCACGCCGGATCGAGCAGGGCGCAACCAGCGGACGAGAGCCACCGCGCTCGGCCAGGGCTCAAGCCCGACGATGGGACGAGGGAGCAGATCTGCAGCGGCACGGCACTGGCTTCCGGCTTGGGGGTCCGGGGGCGAGGCCTCCGGCGCGGGGGGTGTCGGGGGGCGCGCGCTCGCCCCCCGACAAAACAAGCGGGGCGCCAGCCCCCGCAGCTGTCGTGGGCAGCCTGCCCACTTCCCCCAACGGGGCGCCAGTTCCCGCGACATGGCGCCGCCTTCTGTCGTATCATGGGCGTGTCCCGTCTCCTTCAGCCAGAGGAGCCCGCCCGTGAATCGTTCTCCCTCAGCCCGCCAGGCAAGGGCGCTGCCGCGCATCCTGGCCTTCGCCGGCGCCGTCGCGCTGCTCGCCGGCTGCAGCGACCTCCCGTTCGGCCAGGCGCCCACCGCGCCTCCCGTGGTGATTATCGTCACGGCCACCCCCGCCGTGCCGGGCGTCGCCAGCCCCACCGCCCCTGCCGCAACTGAGGCTCCGGTCGAGACGCCCGCAGCCGCCGAGTCGCCTATGGCCGGGCAGCCCGCGGAGCCCAGCGCCACGCCAGCCGCGCTACAGCCCGGCTCAGGCCTGCTGCAGCGAGTGCGCGAGCGCGGCCACCTGATCTGCGGCGCCAACGCCGATCTCCCCGGCTTCGGCTTCTACGACAGCGTGCGCGCCCGCTGGAGCGGCTTCGACGTGGACTTCTGCCGGGCGCTGGCCGCCGCAATCTTCGCCGACGCCGAGGCCGTCGAGTTTGTCGCTCTGGGCACCGCTGGCGCCAACGAGCGCTTCGAGGCCGTCCGCAGCGGCGCCGTGGATGTCCTCTTCCGCAACACCACCTGGACTCTGGGCCGCGATGTGGCCCAACTCGCCTTCGGTCCCACCACCTTCCACGACGGGCAGACCTTCATGGTCCGCGCTGATGCCGGCATCGCCAACTCCGCCGACCTGGCGGGCAAACGCATCTGCGTGGCCCGCGGCACCACCACCGAGCAGAACCTCAGCGACGACTTCGCCGCCCGCGGCATCGCCTTCGAGGCTGTGCTCTTCGACAACGATAACCAGCTCTACGCCGCCTACGACCGTGGCGAGTGCGATGCCGCCACCAGCGACAGCTCCCAACTCGCCTCGAAGCGGCAAACCCTCGACCAGCCCGACGATCACGTGATCCTCGGCGAGCGGATCTCTCGCGAGCCGCTCGGGCCTGCGTTCATAGAGGGCGATGAGCAGTGGCGCGATGTGGTGACCTGGACGGTCTTCGCCACGATTTACGCCGAGGAGCTGCGGGTCAGCCAGGAGAATGTGGCCGATCTGGTCGAGAGCAGCGACGACCCGCGGGTGCGCCGACTGTTGGGGAGCGAGGGCGAGTTCGGCGAGGGCCTGGGGCTGAGCAACGACTTCGCCTTCCAGATCATCAGCCAGGTGGGTAACTACGGCGACATCTACGATCGCAACCTCGGCCCCGACACGCCCTTCGCGCTGGAGCGCGGCCCAAACAAGGCCTGGAATCTCGGCCAAGGCGGCGTGCTGGCCTCACCGCCCTTCCGATAAGATGAACCAGCCCATCCTCTGCCCCGCCTGTCGCGAGCCCAATAGTCCGCGGGCCCGCTTCTGCATTCACTGCGGGCACGACGTCATCCTCAACAACAGCGGGCCCCGCTACTACCTCACCAGGGTGGTGAAGGCGGGCGGCCAGGGCGCGATCTACGAGGCGGTCGGCGAGGATGGTGCGGTCTACGCGGTGAAGGAGATGCTCGACACCTTCACCGATCCGCTGGAGCGGGCTGCCGCAGTGGCCCGCTTCAACGCCGAGGCTGCCACGCTGCGCCAGCTCGCTCACCCGCGCATCCCCCGCGTCTATGCCTCGTTCAACGACGAGGGCCGCCACTACCTGGTGATGGAGTTCATCCGCGGCGAGGACCTGGACGAGCTGGTTGCCCGTGAGGGCGCCCAACCGGAGGCGCGCGTGCTGGCGTGGGCCGACGAGCTCTGCGACGTGCTCAGCTTCCTCCACGACCAGGATGTGATCTACCGCGATATGAAGCCGGCCAACATCATGCTGGAGCAGCCGGCCGGCACGCTCAAGCTGATCGATTTCGGCATCGCCAAGCTCTTTCAGCCCACGCAGCGGGGCACGCAGATTGGCACGCCGGGCTACGCGCCGCCCGAGCAGTACCAGGGCCTCGCCACGAAACTCTCTGACATCTACGCCCTCGGCGCCACGCTCCACCACTTGCTCAGCGGCCGCGACCCGCAGCAGCATCCGCCTTTTAGCTTCCCGCCGCTGCGGGATCTGCGGCCTGAGATCTCGCCCAGCACCGAGGCCGCCGTCGCCCGCGCCCTGCAGATGCGCCAGGAGGATCGCTTCCAGAGCGTAGAGGAGCTGCGGGCGGCGCTCCTGCCCCAGGCGACTGTCCGCCGCTCACCGGCCGTCGCCAGCCCACAGCCAACGCAGGCGGCCCCAGGGCTCACGCCGGCGAGCCCACAGCCGGCGACCGCCAGCCAGCCGCGCGCGAGTGGCCCGTCGCCAGTCGCCGGTCATCCTGCTGCGCCACAGGCCAGCCAGGTGCCGACAGTCGTCATCCCCGCGCCACAGGCCCCGCAGCGCCCACGCCGCAGGCGAGGCATCGTGCTCTTGACCGCCCTGGTGATGTTGCTCAGCGCCGTGGGCTACAGCTTGTTCTTTTTCCTGACCTTAGGGGCGCCGAATGAGCCGCAGGCCACGCCGAGCGACAGCGTCCAGGTGCTGGTGGCACGGACCTTCGAGGCTCGCGATATAGAGATCGTGGTGCCGGTGGGCGCTGGAGAGAATGCGGTGCATCAGGCCTTCGCAGCCGCGTTCCTGGAGCTCGCGCGGCTGGAGTGCAGCTGCGAGCCGCAGATCCAGCCAGGCACCCTCGTCTATCTCTTCGAGGCTGCCCCGCGCCAGATCAGCGTCGGCACCGACGGCGCCCGTTTCCGCGCCTCGCTCCAGGCCACCATCCTCGTCCCGCAGCCGTAACGCCCAACACCCACACACCGACGGGAGGCTCTGTGAGCGCTCGACCAACGGCAGGCGGCGCTACGAGGTCACAGCTCGCTGGCGGCGTCGCGGGAGCGCCCCTGGCCTTGCGCCGCGAGGAAGGCGTCAAGGTCGGAGCGCTGGATCAGCTGGGTCCCATCCTCCTGCTTGACCGTCGGCAGCCCCCGCTCGATCCAGCGCTCTACCGTCTCCCGCCCGATATTCAGCAGGCGGGCGGCCTGCTCGATCGTGAGCAACTCCTCCTTCATCGTCATGGCCCGTGCCTCCTTGTGCTGTACCAGAAGGATACCGTCGCTGGAGATTAGCAGCTTGCGTGCCGGCAGCCTGCAGGGGCGTATCAGGGCGTGTGCAAAGCGAGCGGGCGCCCGCCCCCGACACCCCCCGCGCCAGGGGCCTCGCCCCTGGACCCCAAGTCGGAGGCTAATGCCGTGCCGCCGCTGATCTGCCACCTCGTCCCATCGTCGGGCTTGAGTCCTGGCCAAGCGCAGTGGCCCTCGCCCGCTGGTTGCGCCCTGCACGATCCGGCGTGCCAACGCTCAGCTTTCCTGAACCCGATGTGCGGAGGCGGGCGGCACAACCGATGCTTCCACACCACCGCGGCCGGAGATCTGCCGCCGGGCGCGGCGGATGGCTCTGCCCGTCGATGTGACGGGTACGACAGCAGACGACGGCACGGTACAGCCTTCCGGCTTGGGGGTGGTCCGGAGGGGCAGCCGCCCCCTCCGGCGGGGAGC
>DAOUGF010000365.1:0-2477 GCA_034429295.1 Chloroflexaceae bacterium | reverse complement strand
GAAGAGGTGCAGCGCACGCTGCCGATGCTCGTCCCAAGCAGTGCTGTAGCACGCCAGGATTGGCAAGAGATATGCGTCGACGGCCGCCCGATTGACGCCATCGAGCACTGCGAGGAAGAGCTTCTCGCGCTGCTCGGGTTGGCTGGCGAAGATCAGCAGATCGAGCAGGCCACTGGGATGTGGCACGAGACGCCGCGAGCTCATATCGAACTTGGCGAGTAAGTCCGCGGGCTCTAGGGCTGCGGGCGAGACTATGACTGACAGGAAGCGCCCACCAGTTGCAACATTCGCGTAGCCCTCCAGGATGTCAAGGGCGCCAGGCCCTGAGAGCAATGGTACCATGCCACCGACCAGCGCGCTGTGGAGAGCAGCGCCTACAGATCGAGCATCGCCCGCTGATGATGAAGCCTGCTTGGCGGCGCTCACTAAGCCTTTCTGGTCCTCAACTTGTGCCTCGCCGCTCAACAGAGCTGTGGAGGGCGGTGTAAGCTGCGGGGCTCCGACTGAGTGTGTGGCCCCAGAAGAGCCCTGAGCCCCGAGCACTGCGCGGAAGATGGCGATCTGCGCGAGTGCCTCGGCTGGGCGCAGGCTAAGCTCTGCGAGGCGCTCACTCATAGCAGCGTCCACAAGCCCCAAATCAGTTTCAAGCTGCTGCCTTCGTTCTGTGAGCGCTTTATCGAGCGCTTCGAGCTCTTGGCGCCGGCGCGCCAGTTCGGTGTCGACGGCCACCCGTGCGTGGTGCTCGGCCTCCTGTACTTTCTTCTCTGCCGCCTCTAGGGCTTGACGAAGGCCAGCTAGCGCCTCAGTGAGCCGCTTGTGCTCTTCCTTTGTGGCCTCGAGCTCCGCCTTGGCCCGCGCGATCGCCTCGGCCTCGGCTTGGGCTTTTGCCGCGGCGCGGCCCTCCCGCTCAGCAGCTTCAAGCCGCCGCACGACTTGGGGAAGGGCGAGGATTTCCTGCTCGAAGGCGGCCGTATCCTCCGCTAATCTGCCCAACTCATCGACGTAGGCGCGAGCTCGGCGAACCCGTTGTGCGAGAAGATCATTGTCATCTGAGGGGAGCGCCTCTACCACCTGCTTGATAACCCGCTTAGTCAACTCCAGAGGCTGCGCGATGGCGGGTTGCTCTCGGGCCCACTCGAGAACGCGCTTGAGGTTGAGCGTGTCGTCCGCCCAATCGACCTCGCCTAGCTTTATTTCAGGGCGGACCTTATGGCGCAGCAGAGCTCGGCGGCGATCACCAATCGTAAGGGTGAATAGGTCTACACTTGCGACAGGCGCCACACGCGGTATTGGCAGGGCCTGAACGCGAGGGGCGATAAACCAGCGCCCACCCTTCGGGACAAGACGCACAGGCCCCACCCAGGACTCGTCATCGACAACAATGTAGACATGCCTTGTCGGGACAAATGCGAGCAATAGGCCCTTAGCAAGAGCCCACTGCACCTTATCTATGCCATTTACTTGCAGCTTAATCACCTCAACAGGAGACTCTGGTTGCCGATTGAAGTCGATTCGATAGCGGTCTCCGCGAGGACTAGAGGGGTCAAAGCTGTCATGGAGGCCGTACTCAAACACCCAGATTGAGCGCTCTGTCGCCTCATCAGGTGCATTGATCCAGGTAATGCAACCTCGATTTGGGAATTCCCGGGTCGGCTGCTCAATGGCCACCCAGTTCTGGCTATCCTCATCGAGTCGATAGGCAGGGCGTAGCAGAGCGACTTTTCGCCCATTTGCGATGAACCGCTCAATCACATAGCCAAGAAGAAAGTCCCTATCCATGGCGCGTTCCGTTCATCTTCAAAATGTCGCGGGCCACAGCTCGCAGGGTCGGCAGCAACGTGGCGGGGATGGCCCGCACCTCGCGCAGCGACTCACAGCCAGCCTGGCGGGCGATGCGACTGAGGGCTTGCTGCAAAGAAGCAGGGATGGGAATTGAGTTCTCAGACCGGCTAATCGCAGGCAAAGCCGCGGCCAGCCAGCGGGCGCGTCGGAGGGCGGCAGGCGATAGAGCAGAGGTGGTCGTGAGCGCCTCGGCGCGAGCCGGCGCTCTCAGGGAGAGCCGTCCGAACGAGCTAGCGTCGATCTCGATGGCAAGAGCGAGGTTACGGCGGCCCGCCTCGCGCAGGGCCTCGGCGATCTGCGGGCCCGCCTCATTGGCGGGAAGTGCCTGCTGTCGCGCCGGGGCCTCCCCAAGCTGGACCATCAGTGTCACCGGCGCAGGGCAGAGCACCTCGACGTGTGGTGCCTCCGCCGATGCGTTGGCTGGTCGTGGCAGTTCGTGCTGCTGAGCGCCGCCTAACCCCTTGAAGGAAACGATGTTATCATCCCAGGTTACATCCAGCGTGAGGGCAGCCGGTGTCACCTGTTTGATTCTGTCCGCGGCAGGCACGACCAGAAGCCGGAGCGGCGTGACGGCCATATCCTCTATGCTGAGGGTAAGCGCGCCCGTCTGCTCGACCCGAGCCGTGTAGAAGCTT
>DAOUGF010000364.1:0-6398 GCA_034429295.1 Chloroflexaceae bacterium | reverse complement strand
GGGGCAGTCGAGCTCCGGCGTGGGCGATACACAGCTAGCGCTGCCGCTGTTGCCGAGCTCTCCGCCGTTCAGCGTCCAATCCGGCAGCAGGGTCGGACTGATCGTCAGCGTCAATGTCACCACCTGGAGGCCGCCGCCGGGCAGGGTGAGGCTATCGGGCGTCACGCTGAGCTCCACGCCGCGGCCCACATCCTCGGCGAAGCGCAGGCCGGCGCTGAGGCTATAGCTGCGGGGTAGGCGCGAGTAGTTGTGCACCACCACCTGGCGGCTCAGCTCTTGGGGGCCGGTCGTGGGTTGGTAGCCGAAGGAGAGGCTGGCGCTCTGGGCGTTCCAAGCCCGGTAGAGCTCGTTGCCGGAGGGGTACTCCGCGGCGCAGGGCGGCGGCACCTTGAAGAACAGGTAGACCAGCAGGTCGATGTAGGGCTGGATGGAGCAGCTCTGCAGCGCCGGATTCTCGGCCAGCAGCTGGATCATTTCGCTGGCGTCCCAGGCTATAGTGCGGCCGAGAAAGGCGTCGATCGCGCTTACCCGCCCGGCGCCCTGCAGGGTGATCGGCGCCAGGCTGCCATCCTGAACCTGTAGTTCGCTGAAGGCGTTGTTCATCAGCACCGCCTTTACGAGCGGCGCGAGGGAGATGCGCGGATCGCCGACGCCCAACCCCGGGGACGGGTCGATCAGGCCCCGCTGCTCGAGCTCCTGGATGATCAGCGCGGCGACGCCGGCGACCACCGGCGCTGAGCCGGAGGAGCCGCCGAAGGGAGCGAGTTCGCTGCCGCTGCCGGCCAGAGCCGAGAGCACGGCGCCGGGCGCCGCCAGATCCGGCTTGATCCCGCTGTCGGCGATCCGCGGGCCGCGGCTTGCGTCGGCGGCCATCCGCTCCCCTATCGCCTGTGGGAGCGTGGCTGTGATGCCGACAGTGGCCGTGATGCTGTCGTTGGTCGTGCTTGAGATGGGTGGCGGGAGCAGATCCTTTTCAATTACCGCCTGGATGGGAACGGGCAGCTCGAGCACCGGAGCCTCGGGCGCCGCCGGTGGCGGGAAGCTGCTCTCACCGACGGCGAGGGCCCCATCGGCGGCGGCGGGCGCGCCCACGATATAGGGCTTGTCGCCGTCGTTGCCGGCGGCGGCCACCACCAGCGAGCCGTAGAAGCTGGCGATATTGACGAAGAGGCCGAGGGGATCTTCGGGCTGGCCGTAGCTGAAGCTCAGGGAGAGATTGATGACATCGGCCGGATCATACTCGCGGCACCCCGGATCCACGCCGGGCGTGCAGCGGCCGCGGTCCGAGCCGTCGAGGTCGAGGGCGGCGTCGATGGCGGAGAGCAGGGCCACGCCATCGCACAGCTTCTCGGCGCCGTTGCAGGCCTTGAAGGCCCAGAGGTTGGCGCCCGGCGCCACGCCCCCGTCGGTCCCACCGGGTGTGGTTGGCAAGCCGGCGACGATATCGGCCACATGGGTGCCGTGGCCGCTCAGGTCGATGGGGTTGTTATCGGGCACGGCGCAGATCTGCTCGGCGTCGCAGCGCGGGTCGGGCGCGGGCCACACATCGCCCACAAAGTCGTAGCCGCCGCGCACTTTGCTGTTGGGGAAGAGCCCTGCGAGCGCAGGCTGCCCGGCGGGACAGTCCGGCGTGCCGGGCGTCAGCGCCGGATCGCCGCAGGCCGCCAGCCGGTAGTCGGCCGGGTCGCCTGAGCCGCCGAGCTTGATGTGGGTATAATCGATGCCCGAGTCCACCAGCGCGATATCGATGCCGCTCCCGTCGTTGCCTCGCGCCAGCACTTGGTCGCTGCCGATCAGGGCCGCGAGCTCGGCGAGGGAGGCGGCGCTCACCGGCTGGTCCGTCTGATCGGCGACGTAATCGCTCACCTGTAGCACGGCGCTCACGCTTGGGAGCTGGGCGAGAGCCGGTGCGTCGCCTGCGTCGATCGCCACGGCGAGCCCTGATGAGGCGTGGCTGAAGCGGGCCAGCACCGTGCCGCCTACCCGCTCCACCTCGGCGGCGGCAGCATCCTGAGCGGCGGCAACCTGAGCGCTGTAGGCCACCCGCTGCTCGTGATCCCAGCCGTGCGCGGCCAGCGCGAGCGGCGGCAGTTCCAGCTCAACCAGGACCGCGAGGCGAGCGCCTGGCGCGCTGGATGGCCCGTTCGTCCAACTGGCATTGGCTGCGCGCTGCACCAGCTCGCGGTAGGCCGGCAGCTCCAAGCCGCCCTGGGCCAGGGTGGCCGCGCGCGGGGCGGCGGGGCTGCTTGTCCAGAGCATGAGGGCGAAACCGGCGACGGCAATCAGGAGTCTCGATCTACGAGGAGACACAGAGGCACCTTTGCTAGTCTCGCTCGCCGGGGCGGCGTCGCCCCAACGATGCGCCGTGGCTCGGGCTGTCGCGACGGGCGAGCCGGACGCAGAGACAGCAGGCCGTCGGCGGTAACGTAACTGCGTTAGCGAGGACCTGGAGTGTGTCAAATAGACTACACCACAGGTCATAGCACGTCAACAGACGTATTGCCTGTTATCGTGGTGCCTTGCGCCGCATTCCAATGCCATGAAGCTACGGCGTCATCCCCGCTGAGCGGCTAACATTCCTGTCATTTGGCGGCGAGTTCCCTAAACAAGTTGTCATATTTCGGCGCCAGGGCCTCCCAGCCGTAGGGCTCGGCCAGGGCGCGCCACTGGGCGCGGGGCGTGGGGTGCGCCAAGGCCGCCGCGAGCAACTCCACGAGCCCGGCTTCATCATCGTAGAGGCAGATGGAGTGGAGCGCGGGCGGGATGAGGTCAGGGTAGTTCAGGCGGCGGGGCAACACCGGCGCGCAACCGCAGTAGAGCGCCTCCACCACTGCGATGCCGAAGAACTCCTGCAGCGCGCAGCTCACCACCACATCGGCGCGCCGCAGCAGCGCCCCGTAGGCGGCGCGGCTGGGCGCGAATCCCCAATGCAGCGCCCGCCCGCCCCAACGCTCGCGGGCCGCGGCGAACGTGGCCGCGCCGGGGTCGATATGCTCGCCGGCGACGATCAGCTGGAAGGCCGCGCCCCGCGCCTCCAGCGCCTCTAGCGCTGCGAAGAACAACTCAGGCTGCTTGTCGTACTCCCAGCGGCTGTTCCAGAGGATGGTGGGAAGGCCGTCGGGGGTCGCGGGGGGCGGTTCCCCATCCAGCGAGGCGAGATCGATCCCCGGGTGCAGCACCTGGCTCTTCGCCGCGATCGCCTCGATCGTCTGCAGTTCGCGGAAATCGTGGTAGCGCCCCAGCAGCCCCGGCAGCGCGCCGAGGAATTCGCGCCGGTGGAAGTCCGAGTTAAAGAGCACAGCGTCGGCGACCAGGGCGCTGGTGTAGTTCACCCATGCGAAGCTGAGATCCCGCTGGCGGCCGGGCGGGAGCGGGTAGGTGAGCTGATTTTCGTGGAAATAGACGGCCGCCGGCACGCCGCCGAGCAGGTCGGCGGTGAGAGCCCGGAAGGTCGCCAGGTCGAGCATATCGCTGGCGACGATCAGGTCAGGGCGGATATTCTGTTCGCGGGCCATGCGGGCCAGGCTCACCGCGCCGCCGCGCATCCGCCAGCGCCAGCCGCCGTCGATCGGCAGCGTAAGCAAGGTTACCTGATGGGCCGAGCGCGCCGCGTAGCCGGCCGCGACCGCAGCGTGCGACCCGCCGTGGAAAGGGTCCAGCCAGAGGATCTTGAGCATAGGCGATTTGCGCTTTGCAGGCTCGAAGCTTAGGATGGTTAAAGAGCACCCCGCCTTATCGTAGATCGGAAACCGGTGGGCGTAAATCGCCCGCGCGACAAGGAGGCCCCCGCCATGACTGCGACCCAGGAGACGTATCAGCATCTGCTGCTGGAAGTTGAGGACCAGCTGGCGCTCGTCACTATGAACCGGCCCGAGCGCCGCAACGCGCTCTCGCTGGCGCATATGGAGGAGCTGATCGCGGCCTTTCAGGGCTTGGGGCGGCGCGACGATGTGCGCGTGGTGGTGCTCAAGGGCGCCGGGCCGGCCTTCTGCGCCGGGCACGACCTCAACGAGATGATCGACCGCAGCCCGACCTTCTACCGCCGGCTCTTCGACACCTGCACCGTGCTGATGGAGGCGATCCAGAGCATCCCGCAGCCGGTGATCGCCCAGGTTCACGGGATCGCCACCGCGGCTGGCTGCCAGCTCGCCGCCACGTGCGATCTGGTTGTGGCCGCCGAGGATGCCCGCTTCGCCACGCCTGGCGTGAAGATCGGCCTCTTCTGCTCCACGCCTATGGTGGCCCTCAGCCGCGCCGTGCCGGCGAAAAAGGCGATGGAGATGCTGCTTACCGGCGAGCCCATCTCCGCTGTCGAGGCCCGCGATTTCGGCTTGGTGAACCGGGTGGTGCCCGCGGCCGAGCTTGAGCAGGCTACCCGCGCCCTCGCTGCCAAGATCGCCGCTGCCAGCGGCCCCGTCGTGGCCTTGGGCAAGCAGGCGTTCTACCGTCAGCTCAATATGCCGCAGCAGCAGGCCTACGCCTACACCAAGGAGTTGATGTCGTTCAACGCGACCTTCGCCGACGCCCAGGAGGGCATGTGCGCCTTCCTCGAGAAGCGCCAGCCGCGTTGGGAAGAGGTGAGTAGTGAGCGGTGAGAGGTGAGAAGGGGCCGGGGGATGAGGGCGAGCCTGCCTCGAAGCAGCTTCGCTATCATTCCCCATTTAGGTCGTGGCGGAAGACATGGAGCGCCCCGATGGAGCCGTGGGGCGGGCCGCCGTTCTCCCAAGGGTGGCCGAGGGCGGCGGCGACGCGGCTGATCCAGCTCTCGCCGCCCTTCGTCTGGGCGGGGCCGCTGAGTAGCAGGTAGTCCTGAGCCCGGGTCATGGCGACGTAGAGCAGCCGCTCCCGCTCTGCCTGCTCCATTCGGGCCTCGGCGCGGCGGGCGAGCAGCAGCGCGGCGGGCTGCGCCGTCTCCTCGCCCTCCTCTCGCAGCCGCACAGCCAGGCCGTAGCTGCGGCCCGCGAACCAGCGCTCGCGGCGCGCTGGCGTGGAGCGCCCCAGATCGGGCAGGGCCACGATGGGGAACTCCAGCCCCTTGCTGCGGTGGATCGTCATCAGACGCACGGCCCCGCGGGCCTCCAGCGGCGCCTCGCCCTCGCGGGTCTCCGCCCGCAGCAGCCGCGCCAGATACTCACTGAAGGCCCGCAGCCCCTTGGCGCCGCTGAGGCGCGCCGCCGCCAGCAGTTTCTCGATATTCGCCCGCCGCCGCTCGCCATCCTCCAGGGCGCTCACCGTCGCCAGATAGCCCGTGCGCTCCAGGGCCGCCCGCAGCAGCTCCACCACCGTCACGCGCCCCCGCAGGCTGTGGAGCTCGGCGAGCACATCGCGGGCGAACGTGAGAGGCGAGGATGGAGCGTTGAGGGGCTTGCTCGATTCGTCATGCTCGCCGCTCACTTCGCTGCTCATCAGCGCCTCCCAGATGCTGCGGCTATTGGCCAGGCGCAAAGCCATGATCGTGCCGTCGTCGAGGGCGAAGAGCGGGCTGCGCAGCGCGCCCACTAGCGCCAGTTCATCGGCCGGGTCGTCGAGGGCCCGCAGCAGATGAATGAGATCCTGCACCTCTTTGCGCCCGTAGTAGCCGCGCCCGGCGGTGGTGAGATAGGGGATGCCCTCGCGGCGCAGGGCGTCCTCGAAGGGCTCGAAGGCCGTGGAGGCCTGGAAGAGCAGCGCTACGTCGCCGTAGGTCGGCAGGCGCCAGCGCCCGCCCTCGTAGACGATCGGCCCCTCCGCGCCCGCCACCAGGGCCTTGATGCGCGCCACCAGCGCCGCGGCCTCGGCCTCTCGCCGCTCCTCGGCCGAGCCGCCGCCGGCCACTATATGGAGTTCGGCCACGCGGGCGTGGGGCGGCGGCGGGCGATGGGGCGTGAGGGCCTCGAATGGCACCTCGAAGGGCTGCAGCGGCTCGGCCCTGGCGAAGATCGCCGCGCTGACCTGGTTGATCAGCCCGGTCAGCGCGGCGTGGGTGCGAAAGGTGGTCTGCAACGTCACCCGCCGCCCGCCCCAGCGCTGGATCTCGCTCTCCACCCGCTGAAAGACGCTCACGTCGGCCCCGCGGAAGCGGTAGATCGACTGTTTGCCGTCGCCCACCACAAACAGCGACGATGAGCCGACTATGACGGACGATCGCCCGAGGGCTACATTCTGCTGTATGGGTGGATCTTGCCGGCCGTCGGATGTTGTCGGTGGCTGGTGGCCGGTGGCCGGCTCCGGTTCAACCCCCGCCAGGGCGTAGATGATCGCCCGCTGGTCGTCGTTGGTATCCTGAAATTCGTCCACCAGCACGGCCCGCAGCTCGGCTTGCCAGCGCGCTCGCACCTGAGGATGGCGCTCCAGCAGCTCGCGGGCGCGGCGCTCCAGGTCGTCGAAGTCGAGTTGGTCGCGGCTGGCCTTCGCGTGGC
>DAOUGF010000363.1:0-12140 GCA_034429295.1 Chloroflexaceae bacterium | reverse complement strand
TGGCCGCTCGTGGCGATCAGGCGCCCCGTGGCCATATGCCACCAGAAGTCGTGGGGCGGGATCGTGCTGAGCAAGGGCCGCAGGGCTATAAACGCCACGCCCGCGAACAGCCACACCTGGTCAAGCGTGATCCCGGCCAGCCGTGACCGCTGCCCGCGCCTCTCTGCCAGAGTCTTCATGGCTGCCCCGTCCCCTGTTCTACGCTCCCCGCCCTTCTCCACACCTCGCTCCTCCCGGCGCTGAAGCTCCGCTCCCAACCGGGCAGCCCGGCCATAGCCGCGGCCAGCTTCGGCTGCAGCGCGGTATCGAGGCTCACACACGCGATCTGCTCCCGCTCGAGGAAGGCGGCCACGTCCTGCCCGGCGCTCACCGCGACGTACGTCTCCCACTGCTCGAGCGGAAACAGCTCCACCCGCGGGTCGATGTAGTGCTGCGCCGCCGGGTAGAGCGCCCAACTCATATACGAGCCCTGGCCCATCTCGTTGAAGATCCGGCCAGCGCACGGCTCAGCCCGCAGGTGCTCCACCGCAGCCACCGGGGTATCGGCGCTGAAGAGCTGCGGCGCGCCCGGCACCGGCGCGAAGAGCGCCTGGTAGGGGGCGGGCAGGCCAAGCAAAGGCTTGGTCCACGGCTGCAGTGCCGCCACGCCCAGCAGCAGCGCCAGTGCCAGCCCGAGGTTCGCCGCGGCGCCGGCGCCCCGCTCACGCGGTCGCGGCGCTTGGGGCTGGCCGAGGATCGAGCGGGGCGCGGCGAGCGACTGCGCCACGATCGGCAGCGCCGCCATGCCGAACCAGACCACATAGCGCGCACCGACGAAGGCCTGCCAGGCCAGCCCGCACACCAGCAGCACATCGGTGATCGTCGGGCGTCGCCGCGCAAAGGCGAAGGCGCCGATCACCGCGAGCACCCCGAGGTAGAACAGCGCGCCGGCGAGGCTTCGCGGCGTTGGCGACTGCCACTCGTTGATCAGGCGCTGGCTCGGCGCGTCGCCCAGCAGATCCAGCACATAGCCGAACACGCCGGGGCCGAGCGGGTTGAGCACCGTCGCCACCGCCATCGCCGCCACGGCAAGGTAGAGCGCCCGCAGCTTAGGCCAGGTGAGCGCCCGCGGTTGCCGCAGCAGCCGTCGCAGCGTCTCGCCCACAACAAAGGCCCCGGCCAGCAGCAGCCCCAGCGTGAACGCCCCGTGGGCGTTCACCCAGAAGAGCATGATCAGCGGCAGCGCGGCGAGCCAGCGGGGCGCCAGCTGCCCGTCGCTGTAGCGCCCGAGCAGGATCAGCGTGGCCATAAAGGGCAGCCACGACCAGTTCTGCGTGCGGGTGGTGAAGTTATTGATCGTCATCGCCGCGGCGAAGAGCGCCGCCAGGGCAGCCAGCCGCCACGAACCGCTGCGCCGACGCGCCTCGAGGGCCACCAGCCCATAGGCCGCCGCCCCCAGCAGATTGCGCGCGAACACAACCAGCTGCAGCCCGCCGAGCCGGTAGAGCTGGTAGAACAGCCACTCGCCCAGCCAGCTTTGGTAGACGAACGGCGCGTCCGCCGGGAGCGACCAGGCGAACAGATTGGTCGTGGGGAGGCCCTGCGTCGCGATGAGCTCGCCGGCCTTCAGGTGCCACCAGAAGTCGTTGGGCGCCGTTGGCACCAGGCTGATGAACGCGGCGATCAGGCTCAGCGCGAACAGGGCCCACAGCTGGTCGAGCCGCACTGCTGGCAGAGCGCGGACCCCCGCGCCCTCAGAGGAGACTTTTGCCACGGAACGAGATTACTCCTACGCTGCAGGGACGGCGAAGCGCGCCGGTTCGAGCCGGGGCTATAATAGCATCGGAGCGTAACGGAAGCGCCGCTGGGCGCCCAAGATTACATGTGGGAGGAGCCGGTGATCACAGCAACCTTCAGCAATCATCCGGCCCGGCACCCCTCTTCCCCCCCCACCGCCGACTGCGTCGTGGTGATCCCGACCTACAACGAGGTCGAGAACATCGGTCAGCTCATCCCCCGCATCCTCGAGCAGCCACGCTTCCGCGTGTTGGTGGTGGACGACGCCTCGCCCGACGGCACCGGCGCGGCGGTGGGCGAGCTCGCCGCGGCCGACCCCCGCGTATCATTGCTCTCGCGGGCCGGCAAGCTTGGCCTTGGCACAGCCTATATCGCAGGCTTCCGCCGCGCGCTGGCCGAGGGCGCCGAGTTCATCTTCGAGATGGACGCTGACTTCTCCCACGACCCGCGCTATCTCCCCGATCTGCTCTCGGCGGCCGAGCAGGGCGGCGATCTAGTCATCGGCTCGCGCTACGTGCCCGGCGGCGGCACCACCGACTGGGGCCTCCTCCGCCAGCTGATCAGCCGCGGCGGCAACCTCTACGCCGGCCTCATCCTGCAGATGCCGCTCGCCGACGCCACCGGCGGCTTTCGCTGCTACCGCCGCCGAGTGCTCGAAGGGCTTAACCTCGACGCAGTGCGCTCCAACGGCTACGCCTTCCAGATCGAATTGGCCTACCGCGCCTACAAGGCCGGCTTCCGCATCGTCGAGGTGCCGATCATCTTCCCCGACCGCCGCGTCGGCAAATCGAAGATGTCCCGGCGGATCGTGGCAGAGGCCCTGGTGAACGTCTGGAAGCTGCGCTTCGGGATGATATAATTGATGATAGGTGAGGGAGAGCTTCTCGTAGCCCCTCGCTGCCTGTCATACTCGACGAATATTCTGCATTCTGAATACTCACTGCTGCATTCACATTATAAGGAGGCTTTGGTGGCAGGCGACGACACCCAGCAGAAAATTGACGAGGCCCTCGCCAGCTACCGCGAGGAACTCGAGCGCACTCGCCGCGAGGTTCAGGAGGTGGAGGTGCTGGTCCGCCAGAGCACCGTGGAGGTCGAGAAGCTCGCCCAGCGCGAGCTCACGGTCTCCAACCGCGTCCGCGACCTCGAAGTTAACCTCGAAAAGTATAGCAAAGACGAGATCAAGAACTTTTACACCACCGCTCAGGAGGTGCAGCTCCGCCTGCAGATCATGCGGGGCCAGCTTGAGCAGATCCAGGCGCGCCGCGACACCTTACGCTCCCGCCAGAGCCAGCTGAGCGACATTGTGTCGCTGCTGGAGCAGGTGAGCGCCGCGTACGACGGCAAGCCTCAGGCAACGCAGAACGGCGTTGACACCGAGACGCTGATCGCGGGCATCATCCAGTCGCAGGAGAGCGAGCGCCTGCGGATCTCACTCCAGATGCACGATGGCCCCGCCCAGGCGATGAGCAACCTGGTGTTGCGGGCCGAGATTTGCCAGCGCTTGATCGACCACGACCTCGACCAGGCCCGCGCCGAGCTGAACAGCCTGAAGTCGGCCATCAACGCCACACTCCAGGACACGCGCAAGTTCATCTTCGATCTGCGCCCGATGACGCTTGACGATCTGGGCTTGGTGCCTACGCTGCGCCGCTACGTCGCTCAATACGGCGATAAGAACGGCCTCGAGGTCAACCTGATGATCCAGAACATGGAGCAGCGCCTACCGAGCCACTACGAGGTCACCCTCTTCCGCTTCGTTCAGGAGGCCCTGAATAATGTCGCCAAGCACGCAAACGCCAATCAGGTGCGGGTGCTACTCGACGGCTCAAGCCAGGCCTTGCAGATCCTGATCGAGGACGATGGCGCCGGGTTCCATGTTGAAGAGACGCTCGCCAACGCCGGCGCCCGGCGCAGCATGGGTATCGCGAGCATGCGCCAGCAGATCGAGGTGCTGCTGCGAGGCGAGTTCGGCATCGAGAGCGCCATTGGCCGCGGCACCCGCATCGCCGCGACGATCCCCTTGCCCTGAGCTGGTATTACCGTCCGGGGCGGCAACCCCGCCCCGGCTTTCTGATTCATATAGTATTGAGGCTTCCCTTCACAGCAACCGGGCCATCCAACTATAGGTTGTAGTACGATTCCCAAAAGAAAATGGCGTTTTCGATGATTGTAATGCCGAAGTACTAGATTCAGTACTCCTAAAATCACAGTACTAAGGGCCTATTGTCGTAGGTCATAGGCCCGACTATACTGCGAGCCGTAGGGTTCAACCTCTACAATCAACGTCCACACTGAAGGGAGGTGACTTCAATGCTTCGCAGCTTCTTCGCCAAGGAAGAGGGCCAGGGCCTCGTCGAGTACGCGCTCATCCTCGTGCTGATCGCCATCGTCGTGATCGGTATCCTGACTCTGCTGGGTGGTCGCGTGTCGCAGGTCTTCTCGCAGATCAACAGCGGCCTCAACCCCTAATTCCAGCATCGCCGTCGGCACCATCGTAACCAGCAATCTAGTCCCCAATAGGAGTTCAACCGATGCTTCGCAGCTTCTTCGCCAAGGAAGAGGGCCAGGGCCTCGTCGAGTACGCGCTCATCCTCGTGCTCATCGCTATTGTTGTTATCGGTATCCTGACGCTGCTCGGCGGCCGCGTGTCGCAGGTCTTCTCGCAGATCAACAGCGGCCTCGGCGTCTAGCCCCTCTCCATCGGTTCGGCTCACTGCGCGCCCCCCGGTTCTCCGGCGGGGCGCGCGGCGTTGTAGACCCAGTGGCGGTGCACACAGCCGGGCAAACTATGGTAGGATTGCGGCGCTATGCAACAGCGATATCTGCCGCTCCCTCCCCTCGCCCTGATACGGGCCGTGCTCCTGGCGCCGGCGCTGCTCATCGCCATGATGATCCTGGTCGGCTGCACGGGCGGCCCGCTGCTCGGCGAGGTAACGACAAGCGCCTCCAGCTACGCCCCCGCCGAAGCGAACCGGCCGCTGACCCTCAGTTATAACGTGGGCCGCACCGCCACCATCGATATCTACGTGCTCGACGCGGCCGGCACGCGTTACGATCTGCGCACTGACCAGCTGCGCCCCGCCAACGACAGGCCCTATGTGCTACGCTTCGACGGCACCGTACCCACCGATGACCCGGTGCTGCTCCGACGGCTGCTGCCTCCAGGTGACTATACGGTAGTTGTGGAGGCGCAGGGCACCGACGGTCAACGGGAGCAGCGGCAGTTGCCGCTGACGATCACCGGCGGCACCACACCAGTGCCCGACATCATCAACCTCACCGTCTCGCCCGAGGCGATCTCGCCCAACGCCGACGCGATCGATGACGTGGCGGAGTTCACCTACCGGCTGCCGGTGAGCGCCACCGTGGATATCAATGTGATGGCGCCGAGTGGCGAACTGATCCCGGTAGTGACCCGCGAGGAAGAAGGGCCCTACGAGCAGCGCCACGTTTGGAACGGCAAGCGGCCAACCGGCGCCCTGTTGCCCTCAGGCGTCTACACCTACACGGTGCGGGCGGAGGACTTGTTCGGCAATGTGGTGCAGCGCCAAGGCCAGATCGCGCTGGTAGACGTGGGGCAGCCCGAGGCGCGGATCGTCTCGGCGTATATCGCGCCGCAGGCGGTGATGCTAGGCGAGGTAGTGACGGTGACGCTGCGCGTTCGCAACACCGGCACGGTGCCCATCCGCACGTACGGCCCGCCCAGCGGCTACGAGTACACAACCGACGAGGTCTACTCCTCGGTGGAGGGCGGCCGCTATACGGCGCAGGCCGGCGGGTTCTGGCGCGTTGGGATGGACTGGGACGCCAACAGCGGCGGCGGGCCAAGGCGCTATCCTTTCCGCTGGGCGCTCTCGGAGAAGCCGCCCGAGGAGTGGCGGGTGCCGGGCGTCGAAGATTTCCTCATGCCGGGCGAGGAGGTGGAGATCGTCGGGCGGGTGCGAGTGCTGCAGCGGGAGACACGGATGGGCTTCTATGTCGGCCTGATCCAAGATGGTGTAGGCTTCTTCCAGGACCGCACGGCGCGAACGATCGTCGAGGTTGGGTTCTAGGGGCCGTACGGCGTAATCCGGCGTAATCCGTAGTTGTGCTGCTTCGCAAGGTTGGCACAGCGGCGCCGCTGCACCGCGCCTCCAGCCGCCCCTCAAGCTCGAAGCTTGAGGGGCGGCGCTTGAGGGCGCGAGAGCAGAGGCCAGGATGTGCCAAGCTAATGTGTCCGTACAGCTATAGTCTCAGAAAGCCAGACGACATGGCCAAAGTGGCGCTGTAGCGCCGCCCGTGGATCAACCGCGGGCGGCGTTACTTTCTTGTCATCTGCGGCGTTCTTACTATGGAGGTCGTAGGCGCGCCGCGCTACGCGGAGGACGCGCAGGTTTGTTACAATGGCCGGACTCGCTCGTTTGCGCTACCAAGCTTGAGTTGGCGCGTCGGGCGCTCTTCTCTCTCACCTCCAGGAGGCCGTATTGTCCCCGCAGATCGTCGCCCTAAGCGGGCCCTTTACGGGCCGCAGCTTCGCGCTCAGCAACACCCCATTCAGCTTCGGGCGTTCCCCTGATAATGCCATCACCATCGCCAGCCCTCTCGCCTCCCGGCGGCACGCCGAACTGCGGGCCGAGGAGGGCGGCTATGTGCTCTACGACCTCGGCAGCGCCAACGGCACCTTCGTGAATGGGCAGCGGGTGCAGCGCCACCTGCTCCGCCCCGGCGACGTAATCCAGATTGGCGACGAGCAGTACCGCTTCGACGTCCCGACCACAGCGCAAGCCTATGCGCCGACCATCGCCGTACAGGCGCCGCCGCCACCCCCGCAGCAGGCGCAGCCGTTGCCGCCCCCGCAGCAACAGTACCAAGCTCAGCCGCTGCCGCCGCCTCAGCAGTACCAGGCGCAGCCGCTGCCGCCCCCGCAGCAGCAATATCAGGTGCCACCGGCCCAGCCGCAGCGCCGCTCGCGCCTGCCGATCATCCTCGCTGTGCTCGGCCTGATGAGCTGTGTGCTGGTGGCGGGCCTCGCCGGCGGCGTCTTCCTGCTCACCCGGCGCGGCGTTGGCCCGACGCCCACCAGCACGAGCTTCGAAGGCAATCCTACGGCCGGCCCTGCGCCGACCCGCGCCCCGGCCGCCGCCGACGCCGCCCGCTGGACGGTGCTCGTCTATCTCGATGGCGACAACAATCTCGAGACCGACGCCCTCGACGACTTCCGCGAGATGGCCGCGGTGGGCTCCAGCGACGAGCTGAAGATCGTCGTGCAGCTCGACCGGATCAGGTCCCGCGAGCGTTGGGACGACGACTCGGCGGGGGATTGGGACGGCACCATGCGCTTCCTGGTGGAGCGCGACATGGAGCCGGTGCCCGAGGCCGCCGTGGAGGATATCGGCGAGGTGAACATGGGCGACCCCGCCACCCTGGCCGACTTCATCGCCTGGGGCGTGGAGAACTACCCCGCCGAGCACTACGCTCTGATCATCTGGGATCACGGCGCATCCTGGCTCGGCGTGGCCAGCGACGATACCGACGACGGCGACGCGCTCTCGCTCCCCGAGCTGAGCTCAGCCTTAGAGACGGCACGCGATCGCAGCGGCTACGGCACCTTCGACCTGATCGGCTTCGACGCCTGCCTGATGGCTCAGCTGGACGTGTTCCAGGCGATCGAGCCGTACGGCCAGGTGGCCGTGGCTTCGGCCGAGCTTGAGCCCAACCAGGGCTGGGCTTGGGACGCCTGGCTCGGCGCCCTGGCCGACGATCCGACGATGGATGCCTACGCCCTCGCGCCGGTGATCGTGGACACCTATATCGAGTCGTTCGATGGCACCGGCACCAACGACATCACGCTCTCGGCCTTCGACCTGACGCAGCTCGGCGCGGTGAGCGATCGGCTCGGCGAGCTGACGGGCGCGATGCGCGAGGGCATGGACGGCAGCTACGCTGCGATCGGCCAGGCCCGCTCCTTCGCGAGCGTCTACGCCCCCAGCTACCCCGATGAGTTCAACGCCGTCGATTTGGGCCACTTCGCTGAGCTGCTGCCCGATCAGGGCGCCCAGGAGGAGATCGCGACAGCCGCCGAGGCGCTGCAGAGCGCGATCGGCCAGGCGCGGGTGGCGAACGGCTTCGGCAGCTACCATCGCAACTCCAGCGGCCTCTCGATCTACTTCCCGCAGATAAGCGAGCTGTACATCGATGTGTATGAGCGAGGCTCGCCGCTGCCGCGCCTCACCGGCTGGTCGGACTTCCTGCAGGAGTTCTACAGCGCCGGCGACACCTTCGTGGCCCGTCCAACCGTGAGCGATCTGCTACTGAGCGACAGCACGGTGAGCGTGAACAGCCCGGTGAGCCTGACGGGCACCGTGGCGGGCGATGATATCGCCTACATCTTCTCGTTCATCGGCATCCCCAACGCGAGCCGCGACACGGTTGACCTGATCTCGGTTGATTTCATCTACCCGCCCGGCGCCACGCCGAACGGCGATGTGCCGAGCTGGGAGGCCGGCCAGTACCAGCTGCGACTGGAATGGGGCGCGACCAACTGGTACCTGAGCAACGGCAGCGAGGAGATCGAGGTGCTGCTCGGGCCGGTGAAATACGGCACCAACTTCTACGGCGTGGAGGGTGTGTACACCTCGCAGGCCACGGGCGAGCAGATCGACGCGGGCCTGATCTTCAGCGTGAGCCAGGGACAGGGCACGCTCACCAGGATCTGGGGCTTCCCGCGGGCCGCCGGCAAGCAGGAGGCGCAGCCGTACGAGCTGATGCCCCAACCGGGCGACACCTTCACCGCCTTCACCCGCTCCTACACGGACAACGGCGGCGAGCTGACGCCGGGCCTCGTGCAGGGCCAGACGATCACCTTCGGCGAGCAGCCCTTGACGGCGAACCTCGGCGCGACGATCAGCGGCGAGTATGTGATGGGCTTCCTGGTGCGCGATATCGCCGGCGGCTTCTCCTACGACTATGTGGACATCACCGTCGATAACAGCGGCGCGAACAACCAGCCCGTGCCGCCCGGCGGCGTCTCGGGCCTCGGCTCGCTGCCCGGCTACCTGGCCTACAACAACCCGCTGCTCGGCTTCCGCCTGGAGCACCCCGAAGCGTGGGAGGCCTACGACACCGGGCGCGACAAGATCGTCTTCTACGACGAGGATGCCGGGGACGGCGTCTACTTCAGCGTGGACGTCTACGTCATGGGCATGGAGGAGCAGGCGGCCAACAGCGACATCCTGCGGCAGTTGATCGAGCTGACCCAAGAGACGGCTGAGGGTGAGCTACGCGCCGCGGAGGAGCCGTTCAACGCCGGCGGGCGCGAGGGCCGCAAGATCGAGTATGTCTACCGGAACCAGGCGGGCGGGCTCAGCTACGTAGTCGCGCTCGCCGTGACCAGCCCGGAGAGCGGGCGGACCTACCTGATAACGATCGAGGCTCCCGAGGAGATCTTCGACGCCCAGCTCGAGATCTTCAACAACATCCTGGGGACCTTCGAGGTGGACTGAGATGACGCTCAGCGACATGCTGCGGACGGCCCTGGAGAACCTGGGGCGGCGCAAGGTACGGACCGTGCTGACCTCCACCGGAGTGATCGTCGGCATTCTGACGATCGTGACGATGGTCTCCCTCGGTGTGGGAGTGCAGCGGGAAGTGCGGGCCCAGTTCGCCGCCCTGGGGCTGGAGAATGTGTTAGTGCGCCCGAATGAGGCTCGGGAGCAGGACAACTTCTTCACTCAGTTCGGGCCGCCGCAGCGTGAAACGCTGATCACACCCGAGACGCTGGCGGCCTGGGAACAGCTGCCGGGCGTGGAGAGCGTGACGGCAGAGATCTCGCTCCAAGGTGTGGCGACGCTGTTGGAGCTGCCGAACGGGGAGCTTTCGCCGGTGCTGGTGAGAGGGCTGAGCGAGTTCCCTGACCCGTTTCAAACGCCGGCAACGGCGCTGGCCGGCGAGATCGAGCCTGAGGAGCAGGCGGGCGTCGTGGTGGTCGCCGCCGGCGCCCTGCCCAGGGGCGTGCGGGCGGAGGATGTGGCCGGCCAGGAGCTGGCGATCGTGCTGCGGAGCCCGCGGGGCGAGAGCCAGCGCTTCCCTGTGAGGGTGGCGGGCGTGAGCGACCTCGACGACGGCGAGGTGCAGGCGTCCGCCACCGATATGGCCGCCATGAAATCGTGGTGGTTCAACACGCCGAACTACCTGGAGAGCCAGGGGTATGATCTGGCGGTAGTGCGAGCCACCGACGTGGCGAGGGCGACGGAACTGGTGCGCGAGTTTCGCGCGGCGGGGTACCGGGTACAGTCGCTCGAGCTGATCCTGCAGCAGGCGAACCGGGTGTTCGCGGTGATCAACGTGATGCTGGCCTCGGTGGGCGGGCTGGCACTGTTCGTGGCCAGCCTGGGGATCGTGAACACGATGATCATGGCGATCTACGAGCGGACGCGGGAGATCGGGACGCTGAAGGCGATCGGCGCCTCGCGGGGCGACATCCGGGGAATGTTTATGCTCGAGGCGGGGCTGATCGGCCTGCTGGGGGGCGTGGTAGGCATCATTGGGGGATGGCTAGTCGGCATCCTGCTGAACCAGGTGATCGGCTGGTACATCGAGCGGGAGCAGCTGCCGATCGCGGCCACCTTCTTCGTGACGCCCTGGTGGCTGGCGTTGGCGGCGCTTGGTTTTGCGGCGCTGGTAGGCGTGATAGCCGGGCTCTACCCGGCCGCACGGGCGGCCCGACTCGATCCGCTGGTGGCGCTGCGGTATGAGTGACCAGAGATGACGGAGGGCCGCTCACAATCACAGCTGCGGAGAGCGGCCCACGGTGAATGTAGAATGCAGAAGTGAGCATGCCGCATGGGCAACCGTGCGCTGACGCCTTTCCCGCCACATCTTAGCTGAACATCCTGCTCGTTTCCGCACTAGGTCGTTCGCTCACAGCTGCGACGAGGATCAGTCGGCCCGGCTAGCCGCCGCTCCTGATCGGCGGTAGGCTATATGAGGGGAGCGGGGGATGTCGCACCCGATCAGCACGTTTCTGGCGCGGCTGGAGGAGGCAGGCGCAGGCGTTGCCCGCGGCACCTACACGCCTGCGACACTCAGCCAGCTGGCCCAGAGCCTCAGCCGGCTGGCGCTGGCGGGAGATGATGCCACGCTGGTGGTCGCCGAGGGCGAGCAGCCGCGGGCCTGGGCCGATGTGGCGTTGCGGGGCGTGGCCGGCCGGGTGCGGCGGCTCACGCTGCCAGCGGCGCCTGCGCCCGGCGTCGGCGTGATCCTGCTCGGCATCGGCCAGGAGCTCGGCTACGCGCTGGTGGCCGTGCCCGACGACACCGGCGTGGGAATGGACGAGACGATGCGGCTCTACGGGGCGAGCTGGAGCCTCGCACCCCAAGCCGTGGCCGGGCTGTTGGGCCTCGCCGGCGAGGCGCTGCCCTCCGAGCTCGCTGCCCGCGCGGCCGCGCTGCGAGAGCCGACCCACAGCGAGCTGCTACGGCTCAGCGCCGAGACTCTCGACTTCGCCGCCCGCCAGCACGCCACGCTGGGGGTGACGCTGCGGGCGATCAACGACCGGCTGCGAAATCACGAGGACCAGACCCGTATGATCATCCACGACATGCGGGCGCCGCTCCATACCCTGCTGATCAGCATCAGGGCGCTGCAGCGCCAGCGCTTCGATCCGGAAGGGCAAGAGGAACTGCTAAGCGTGGCCAACGATAGCGCCAGCTACCTGCTGACGCTCACGGAGACCGCACTGGACTCGGCCCGCCTGGAGACGAGCGGCTGGGCGCTGAAGCGGCAGCCGGTGCGACTACACACGCTGGTGCAGGCGGTCTGCGACCCGCTCGATCTGGCCGCGCGCCCCGACCAGCCCCGGCTGCTGCAGGCGGTGCCCGAGGATCTGCCGCAGGTCTGGCTCGACCGCGGGCTGTTCGAGCGGGTGCTGACGAACCTGGTGACCAACGCGATCAGGTACACGCCGCCCCATGGTGAGATCAGGGTGAGCGCCAAGCTGGTGCACGACGGCCACGCCATCGAGCTGAGCGTCAGCGACACGGGCCAGGGTATCTCCGCGGAGGCCCAGGCCCACATCTTCGACCGCTTCTACCAGGCGAACGACGGCGATAGAGAGCACGGCACAGGGTTGGGGCTCTACTTCTGCCGGCTGGCCGTCGAGGCCCACGGCGGGAGCATCGCGGTGCAGAGCGCGGCGGGCAAGGGCAGCACCTTCACGATCCTGCTGCCGATTACGGAGGGGTTGGAGCGGGAGGGTTTGGATCGCGAAAGGCGCGAAGGGTAGCGAAAAACGCGAAACGAAGGTTCGAACCTTCGTTACGAAGTGGCGCGCAGCGCTTAAGAGAGGACGCGAAACGAAGTGGCGCGAAGCGCTTAAGAGAGGA
>DAOUGF010000362.1:0-2442 GCA_034429295.1 Chloroflexaceae bacterium | reverse complement strand
CGACCACGGCGACGCCGACCAGCAGTGGACGCAGCCAGAGCCGGCGTCGTGGCGGGGCCGGCGCCTCAACGCCCGGCTCATCAACCATCAGAGACCTCCTGTGTCATACTCGCGCCCATTATATGCCCGCCGTGCAACGACAGGCGGCACCGGCGTCCAGTCGGACGATCGGCCGATGGCGAGGTGGAGCGACACAGCTATACTCGGCACATCCACGTGCGCAGTGAATATGAGAGGAGGCCCGATATGGCTGAGCCCGTCCGCAGCCGCCCGCACTTCCCGCCCGGCTATCTGGGCGATCTGAGCGGCAAGAAGCAGATCGAGTGGAGCACCGTGCGGGCGCTCCTCGAGAGCGTGAAGATCTTCTGGCTCGGCACCGTGCGGCCGGACGGGCGGCCCCACGCGACGCCGATCTGGGGCGCCTGGGTGAACGACACCTACTACTGGGACGGCAGCCCCGAGGCGCGCTGGGCCCGCAACCTGGCGGCCAACCCCGCGATCGTGGTCCACATCGAGCAGAATGGCACGGCGGTGATGATCGAGGGCGATGCGAGCTTCGAGAGCATCGACGAGGAGACGCTCAAGGCGCTGGTCGCCTCCTATGGCGCCCGCTACTCGTACAAGCCCGACCATCTTGACGACTGGTATGTTGTGCGACCCAAGCGGGTGATCGCCATCCCCGGCGACCTCGCCGAGGCGGCGAAGTTTACGTTCTGAGCGGAGCGCGTTTGTGGGCGCCCCCACCCACACCAGGCGCCTCGGGGCGCTGCCCCATGCCCCTTCCACCTGCGCGTGCGTGGAGTTGCGAGCGGGCTCCGCCCCTCGCACTCCCCGCCAAGGAGGACGGCTGCCCCTTTTGGAAACGCCCAAAGCCGACGGCCTTCCCCGACGAGGCGGCTGGCGGCGCATGCCCCTCGGCGCCGAGAGCGGGAACTGTACTACCAACTCGGCGACAGTGGCCCCACAGCCTCACTACCTAAGGGTATAGTAGAGGGAACGAAGCCGCTGGCTAGCGGGCATGCCGTTGGGAACGCATCGCCCGCACCTGCTAAGGAGTTGCTATGGCGATAGAGCAGGGATGGGTGGCGAGTGCACGGGCTGGAGGGCGGGGCTACTGGCTAGCGTGGACGGCCACGCTGCTTTTTTTTGCCGGCTTCTACACGCTGCTGGAGCCGCTACCGCGTTACATGGCTGCAGCAGGCCTCTCCGACGCCCAGATCGGTTTTGTGCTCGGCGCATTCGGCGTGGCGTCGCTGCTGGGGCGGCCTCTGGCCGGGCTCGCCACCGACGCTTGGGGGCCGCGGCCAGTGATGCTAGCCGGCGCGGGCGCCCTCGTCGTTGGTGCCACTGGTGTGGCGACCACCACCAACCTGGCGGTGCTCCTCGGGCTACGGCTACTCCAGGCGGTGGGCTACGTGGCCTTCACCACCGCCGGCACTGCGCTGATCGTTGCGCTGAGCGAGCCTCACGAGCGGGGGCGCCGCCTCGCGCACTTCGGGGCAGCGGCCAACGTCGCCATCACCCTCACCCCGGCGCTGGCAGGCGCGCTCCTGGCGAGCGCCCCGCTCTCCAGCGGCTTCTTCATGGCCGGCGCCTTGGCCCTCGTGGCCGGGCTGCTTGCAGCAGCGGTGCCGGCGGCGCGCCCCAATCAGCAAGATCCCCTGGAGGCGGACAGGCTCGACGGGCGGGTGCGCCTCTGGCCCTCGATGCTTGTCGCCGGGCTTCTCTGCGCCGGCTTCGCCGCTATCTTCCAGTATGCGCCCATCCTCGCCGAGCGCCGGGGAACCGTGAGCACCGGAGCGATCTACCTCTGCTACGGGCTCGGCATCATCGCTACCAGGCTGGTGGGCGGGCGCTTCATCGACAGGCTCGGGATCGGGCGGGTGGTGGTGCTGGCGGCGCTGCTGATGGCTCTCGCCCTCGGCGTCGCCGCCGTCGCTCGCGCCCCCATCTTGCTCCTCGGCGCCGCCGCGCTGATCGCGATCGGATCGGGGCTCTCCCACCCCGCCCTGCTCGCCCACCACGCCGCCCTGCTGCCCACTGCGCCCGGTCGAGCGGGCGCGGCCTTCTATGTGGGGTTTGACCTCGGGATCGGGCTCGGGAGCTGGCTGTTTGGGCTCGCCCTCCAAGCCGCGGGTGTCGCGGGGCTCTACGGCCTTGCCGCCGGCATTACACTCGCCGCCGTGCCTTTCGCCCCGATCGTGGCCCGGCAGCTGGCGCCTCGGGGCACTGCCCCGTAGCAGTGCCACCCGCGCGGTAGGCGGCACCTAGGCGGTGCGTGCCTTTGCAGGCGGGCTCCGCCCCCTGCACCCCCGCCGGAGAGGGCGCTGCCCCCTCCGGACCACCCCCAAGCCGGAGGGCCGTACCGTGCCGGCAACTGGCGGCGTATCCGTCCCATCGGCGGGCTGAGCCATCCGCCTCGGCCGGCGGCAGATCGCCGTT
>DAOUGF010000361.1:0-5197 GCA_034429295.1 Chloroflexaceae bacterium | reverse complement strand
CCTCGACGAGGCGGGCAACCTGGTGGCGGCCAACTCCACCGGCGGCACGCCCTTCAAGCTGCCGGGGCGAGTGGGTGACACGCCGCTGGTGGGCGCGGGCCTCTACGCCGACGCCCGCAGCGGCGCCGCCGTCTGCACGGGCTGGGGCGAGTCGATCGTGCGGTTGGCGCTTGGCCGTCGCGCCGTAGAGTTGCTGGAGCGCGGGATGCCGCCCCAATCCGCCGCTGAGCTGGCGATCAGGACGCTGGCCCGCAGCGTCCCCGGCGGCAGCGGCGGCTGCATTGTCGTGACGCCGGGCGGGCGGGTTGGGCTGGCCTGGAATACGCGGCGCATGGCCTACGCCTATCGGGTGGAGGGCGGCGAATCGGCTTGGGGGGTGTAAGGCTGGCATGGGCGGGCCGCACTGCGGCGCCGTATGGTAGAATAGCCGCCCATGAAGCGCATCCCTATCGTGCAACTCGGCTTGGGCGGCGTCGGGCGCGAGCTGGCTGTTCAGCTGCTCGCCCAGCGTGAGGCGCTGGCCGCCCGTTACGGCTTCGAACTGGTCTATCTGGCGCTCGCTGACAGCGCCGGCGTGATGCACAGCGGCAACCCCCTGTCGCCGAGGCGGGTGCTGGCTGCGGTGGAGGCGAAGGCCGCGGGCCGCTCGCTGCTCGAGCAGGGCGGCGCGCCGCGGCACGGCAGCCCGGGCGCGCTGCGGGTGGATGCCCCGGGCATCGCCGTGGATGTCAGCGCCGCCGCGGGCCACGAGGTGCTCCTGGCCGACGCGGTACGCTTCGGCCATCGCGTGGTGCTCGCCAACAAGCGCCCCCTCGCCGCCGGGCTGGCCGCCTTTCAATATCTGACGGAGAGCGGGGCCACGCGCTACGAGGCCACCGTGGGCGCTGGCCTGCCCGTGATCAGCACGCTCCAAGGGCTGCTCGACAGCGGCGACACGGTGACGCGGATCGAGGCCGCGATGAGTGGCACCCTCGGCTTCCTCTGCGCCGAGCTGGAGGCGGGCAAGCCGCTCTCGACGGCCTTGCGGGAGGCCCACGCCCTGGGCTATACCGAGCCTGACCCGCGGGACGATCTGAGCGGCGCCGATGTGGCCCGCAAGGCGCTGATCCTGGCTCGCACCTGCGGCCTGCCCTGGGAGCTCGCTGACATTCCCGCCGAACCCTGGTTCCCACCTGAGCTCGCCACGGTGAGTCGCGATGAGTTTATGGCCCGCCTGGAAGAGCTTGACGAGCCGTTCGCGGCCCGTGTGGCCGAGGCCCGGGCCGTGGGCGGGGCCCTGCGCTACGTCGCCACCATCACTCCCGAGGGCGCCCGGGTGGGCCTGCAGATTCTCCCTGCTGACCATCCGCTCGCCGGCTTGCGCGGCCCCGACAACCTCTTCAGCTTCACAACCGCACGCTACGCCGAGCGACCGCTCGTGGTGCGCGGCCCCGGCGCAGGCCTCGCCGTCACCGCAGCCGGCGTGCTCGCCGATATCGTCGCTACCGCAAGGGAGATGTGAAGGGAAGAGGGGAATGGAAGCTGTTGCTCGCGATCTTCCGTTAGTTGACCTCCACCGCCACCTCGATGGGAATGTGCGGCTGGAGACGGTGCTGGCGATTGGCCGCGAGCACGGCGTGCAGCTCCCCGCCGACACCGTTGAGGGCCTGCGGCCGTACGGGCAGGTGCAGGGCACCACGCCCTCGCTGATGGAGTTTATCGCCAAATTCGAGCTGCTCAAGCTGGCCTTTGTTGATGAGGAGGCGATCGCCCGTATCGCCGAGGAGAATATCGAGGACGCCTTCCACGAGGGCATCGCCTATATCGAGCTGCGGCTCAGCCCGGCCTTCATGGGCGAGCGCTACGGGCTGGATCCCACCGCGGTGCTGCGAGCTTGCTGCCGCGGCGTGCGGGCAGGAATGGCGAAGTACCCGGTGCGCGCCCAACTGATCGGGATCATGTCGCGCCATCTCGGCGAGGAGACCTGCTGGCGCGAGCTGGAGGCCGCGATCGCCTGCATGGCCGATGGTGTGGTGGGCATCGACCTGGCCGGCGACGAGGCGAACTTCCCCGGCTCCCGCTTCGTGCGCCACTTCCGCCGCGCCCGCGAGGCTGGCCTGCGGGTGACGGTCCACGCCGGCGAGGCGGCCGGCCCCGAGAGCGTGCGCCAGGCGATCGAGGAGTTGGGCGCGGAGCGGATCGGCCACGGCGTCCACGCGATCGAGGACCCGGCGCTGCTCGACCTGATCGCCGCCCGCGGCATCGTGATCGAGTCCTGCCCCACCAGCAACCTGCAGACGAGCACCGTGCCCAGCTACGCGGCCCACCCGCTGCCCCACTTTCTGCGCCGCGGCATCTGCGTCACCCTCAACAGCGACGATCCGGGCATCAGCGCCATCGACCTGCCCTACGAGTATCGTGTCGCCCGCGACGAGCTCGGCCTCACCAGCGCCGAACTGCGGCAGCTCCAGCTGAACGGTGTCCGGGCGGCCTTCCTGAGCGACACTGAGAAGCAGGCCCTCCTCGATGCCGCGGCGCGGCGGGATGAGTAGCAGCTTCGCGCTTTCTTTCGCGTTTTCTTTCACATCTTCTTTCGCGTCTTCACTTTCGAAGGTTCGAACCTTCGTTTCGCGTTTTAAGCGCTTCGCGCCACTTCGTAACGCTCCCCTTCGCGACCTTCGCGATCCAAACCCCCGCCCATTGACGCACTGTGTTATCATGACGCACAGCGGCATCCCAGATCCCCGGCAAGGAGCAGCGCAATGATGCAGAGAGAGTTCGAGCTGCCGTACCAGCAGCTCTATATCAATGGCGAGTGGTGCGACGCCAGCGATGGGGCGACCTTCGAGGTAACCGCGCCAGCAACGGGCGAGCTGATCGCCCGTGGGGCCAGCGCGAGCGCCGCCGATGTGGACAGGGCCGTTCGCGCTGCCCGCGCGGCCTTCGATAGTGGCCCCTGGCCCCACACGCCGCCCCACGAGCGGGCCCGCATCCTCCACAAGATCGCCGACGCGATCGAGGAGCGGGCTTTTGAGCTTGCCGAGATCGAGAGTCGCGACGGCGGTGTGCCCATCCGCAAGACGACCTACAACGACATTCCGCTCGGCCTGCATATGATGCGCGTGTTCGCCGAACTCGCCCGGTGCTCGCCCTACGAGCCGCTGCCTTGGAACGACTTCCCTACCCTCGCCTGGAGCTTTGTGTGGCGCGAGCCGCTCGGCGTTTGCGCCCAGATCATTCCGTGGAACTTCGCCTTCTGCATGGCGGTCTGGAAGCTCGGCCCGGCCCTCGCCACAGGCAACACGGTGGTCTTTAAGCCCTCGTCGCTGGCGCCGCTCACCTCGATCGAGCTGGTGCGCATGATCGATGAGACCGGCCTACTGCCCCGCGGCGTGGTCAATCTGGTGATGGGGCCGGGCTCGCAGGCCGGCGAAGATCTGGTGGCGCACCCGCTGGTTGATAAGATCGCCTTCACCGGGAGCACCGAGGTGGGGCGGAAGATCATGGCGGCGGCGGCGCCCCACCTGAAGAAGCTCACCCTGGAGCTCGGTGGCAAGTCGCCGAGCATCCTGCTCCCTGACGCCAACCTCGATATGGCGCTCGACGGCGTGCTCTTCGGCATGTTCTACCACTCGGGCCAGCTCTGCGAGGCCGGCACGCGTTGCTTCGTGCACGCCTCGCACTACGACGAGGTGGTGGAGCGCTTGCTGGCCCGCACGCGGCAGCTGCGGATCGGCGACCCGATGGAGCTCGACACCGACATCGGCCCGCTGATCAGCTTCGGCCAGCGGGAGCGGGTGGAGCGCTACATCGCCATCGGCCGCGAGGAGGGCGCCAAGTTGGCGATCGGCGGCGGCAGGCCGAGCGGCCCCCTCTTCGAGCGCGGGCCCTACCTGGAGCCCACGATCTTCACCCATGTGGATAACCGCTCGCGCCTGGCCCAGGAGGAGATCTTCGGCCCTGTGCTCGCCCTGATCCGCTACGAGGAGATCGGCGATGCGGTCGCCATGGCCAACGACTCGGCCTACGGCCTCGCCGCCTCGGTCTGGTCGGCCGACATCCAGGAGGCGATCGGGGTGGCCCGCCATCTGCGCGCCGGCACGGTCTGGATCAACGATCATCACGTGCTCAATCCCTATGCGCCCTTCGGCGGCTTCAAGGAGAGCGGCATCGGCCGCGAGATGGGTGTGGCCGGACTGCTCGAGTACACTGAGCCCAAGCACATCCACGTGGACTTCCAGCAGCGCCGGTCCGGCAAGCTCTGGTGGGACGCGCTGCTGCCGCCGGAGAACGAGGAAGGGTAAGGCGCACCCGCCGATGGTGTGATCACTGAGCAGCGACAGCCAGAGCTGAGCTCCGCCCGCCTGACCGTCGGCGGGCGCGAGCTCTTTATGCGCTTTGCGATCGACCCCGAGCGCACGGGGCTCCTGCCGATCGTTCTCGTCCACGGGCTGAGCGTCTCCAGTCGCTATATGGTGCCGGTGGCCCGCCGGCTCGCGCCGCACCGCGACGTGTACGCGCCGGATCTGCCCGGCTTCGGGCTGAGCGCGAGGCCGCCGCGGGCGCTCACCATCGCGGAGTTGGCAGCCGCGCTGCTTGCCTGGATGGATGCGCTTGGCCTCGGCCGGGCGATCATGCTCGGCAACTCGATGGGCTGCCAGATCATTGCCGAGGCTGGCGCGGCCGAGCCCGAGCGACTGGCCGCGGCCGTGCTCGTAGGTCCCACCGCGGACCGCCGGGCGCGCACCATCCTCGGCCATGGGTGGCGGCTGCTGCGGGATCTGCGCCACGAGTCGCTGGCCTCGATCGTCACCCAGGGCTCCGACTACCTGCGCTTCGGCCCGCTGCGGACGATCGTCACCCTGCGCTACGCCCTCGCCGACGCGATCGAGCGCAAGCTGCCGCTGCTCCGAGTCCCGGTGCTGCTGGTGCGGGGCGAACATGATCCTATTGCCCCGCAGCCGTGGCTCGAGGAGTTGGCGGCCCTGGCCGCCGAGAGCGAGCTCCAGGTGATCCCAGGCGGCCCTCATGCCGTGAACTACGACCGGCCGGATGAGCTGGCGGCCGCCGTGCTCGCCTTCCTTGCGCGCCATAAGCTCTAAGTTGCCTTTAGCTGTCAGGGGTCGCATCCTCGCCGAGCAGGAAGCGCAGCAACTCGCGGTTGAACACCTGGGGGCGCTCCCACATCGGCACGTGGCCGGCCCCGGGGATTACCACG
>DAOUGF010000360.1:0-4037 GCA_034429295.1 Chloroflexaceae bacterium | reverse complement strand
CTCGTGCAGGATGCGGAGGGCCTGCTGCACTGTGTCGAGGCTCCAGTCGCCGCTGTCGGCGACCAGCCGGGCCAGGCGCAGCAAGTCGTCCTCGGCGCCGGCCCGCGCGAACAGCTCGAAGAGAAATCCGAGGGAGCGCTGGCGCAACTGCCCGCTCGCCACGAGATGCTGGCCAACGCTGAGGGCGCTCTCGATGGTATCGACCTGCTCCAAAAAGCGCAGCAGGGCCGGCAGGGCGGCCTCCTGAGGATCGTGAGCGTGCAGGGCGTCCCGCACGGTCGCAGCGGCGGGCTCCTGGTCGCCCCGTGCGGCGACCAGGGCGAGAGCCCGCAGCAGCAACTCCGGCTCGTCGGCGTATGCCATCCCCGCCTGCCGCGCCAGCTCCACCAGCACAAGGCTTGGCGCCCCGCGCTCCGCAAGGTCAAGGGCAGCCGTGAGCAGAGCCGGGGCCGGGCCATCCTCCCGCAGGGCATAGATCAACAGCAGCAGGGCCTCGCGGGGGCCACAGGCGGCGGCGACCACCGCGGCGTAGCGCCCGATCTGCTCGGGGTGACCGGCGAGCGCCGCCACCACCGCGCCGTGCAGCGCGGGCAGCTGCTCGTCGCGGCGCTGCTGCCGTAGGGCGGCAAGCATACGCTCGAAGACCAGCACGGGATCGCCGGCAGCCCCGGCCAACGCCGCCGTCGCTTCGGCCAACTCCTGCGCGCCGCCGTGCTGAGCGAGCACCGCGACGGCGGGCGTGAGCAGGGCGGGATTCTCGTGAAACTCGGTGACGATCCGCCGGGCAAGGGCGAGGGCATCCTCGACGGCGCCTGCCGCTCGCAGCACCCGCAGCGCCGTACCGATGATGTAGGGGTTCTGCCGGTGGACGGCAAGGGCGGCCCGCGCCACCGCCACGCCCTCGGCCGCGAGAGCCGGCCGGGCGAAGATCCTGAGCACCGCATCGGTGATGTAGGCGTTCTCGGCGAAGCTCGCGGCGATCGCACTCAACAAGCCAGCGGTCGCCGCGCCGTCGCTCCGCTGCGGCCAGCGGCGCAGCAATTGGAGCAGTTGCGAGGGCCCGTTCTCGGCCCGCTCCCCCACCGCGACACCCACCAGCGCCTGGAGCGCCGCCGCCTCGTTGCGCATCCCCTCCCGGCGCAACTCGCCGTAAAGCGCCCAGCCCTCATCGAGGCCGGGAGCGAGCGCCAGCACCCGGCCCAGAGTCAGGCCATCGGGCGCCAGCCCCGCGCTGAGCAGCTCGGCGTAGAGCGCCAGGGCCTCGTCGAGGGTGCGGGCGTGGCGCAACAACCCGTTATAGAGCTCGGTCGTCGGCACAAGCTCCAGCGGCCCTAGCTGGCTGAAGACGGCGCGGGCCTGCTCAAGCGTAGGTGCGTTGGCGATCAGCAGGGCGAGGCTCGCAGCGTCGGGCCTTGTCCCATCCCTGACGGCCTCCTGGAACAGCTCCCACGCCGCCTCGAAGTCCGGCGCGCGCCGCAGGAGTCCTTCGAGCGCCTGGCTGTCGAGTCTGTAGCTCCGCGCGCGCATCCGCCTGTAGTGAAGCAGGGCGGTAGCGAAGCTGCCCGAGCGCTTGCGCAGCAGCGTGTTGTAGCAATCCCCATCCGGCTCCAGGCCGTGGCGCTCCAACTCCGCGATCACCTGGGCTGCCTGGTCGAAGGTGCTCGCCGCCCTCAGCAGCGCCGTAAAGCTGCTGAGGCCCGGCGTAAGCCCGCGCTCCAGCAACGACTCGTAGTGGCCCCAGGCTGTAGTGAAGTCAGGCACGCGTGCGAGCAGCGCATCCATGATCGGGGTACTGAGCGCCAATCCTCGCTGCAGCAGCCCTCCAACAAGCGCCTCCGCCGCGGCCGGCGTGGCGGCGCGACGGATGAGCGTGCTGACCAGTGGCTCCACGTCGTGTGGCTCGAGGCCGGGCGCGCCGAGGATCAACTCCAGCTGCGCATCCGGGCTGAGCTCGGCCAGGTCGAGGCGCTCCAGCACATCGTTGAGATCGGCGCCGCTCAGGCCTCTGTCGAGCAGCATGCGCAGCGTCCTGGAGCCTGGCCTCACGCCATGTTGCTCCATCGCTTCCAGCCCCTTGAGCAGCGGCGGCCCAGGGGCGGCCAGCTGCAGCCAGCGGGGGAAAAGAGGGGCCCGCGGCCGCTCGCCGATGGCGTGATAGAGCTCGAGCAGCGCAGCGAAGTCGCCCTCCTCCTGCGCTTTGAGCGTCAGGAGCCGCAGGAGCTCCTTCCGCGCCTCCCTGACCACCTGCTGCTCTCTGGCGCTCCGCTGCCGGTCGGCCCGCAGCAAACCCTGGTCGAGCAGCTGCTGAAGAAAGCCCAGGGCTTGGGCGAAGCTGCTCGCCTTCTCCACCAGCTTCACGAAGGTGACCATATCGGGCTGCAGCCCCGCATCCATCATCAGCCCATAGACGTTGAGCGCTCCCTCGATCGTCGAGCTGCAGGCGAGCAACGTGTTGAGGAAGTTGACCGTAGGGCGAACGCCGGCGCGAGCCAACTCCTCGTAAACCGCCCAGGCCTCGCGCTCGTCGCTGGCCTTCTTCAGCAGCCCTGTGAAGACCGTTGGGGTGAGGCGCTGGAGATCGCCGGCCAGCCTGCGATAGATCGCCCACGCCTCAGCATAGCTCTCGGCCCGATCGATCAGCTGGCGCACAACATGGCCATCGTAGGGCAGGCCGCTGGCCCGAAGCTCCTCCACCACCTCGAGCGCCCGGGCCATGTCACCGCCCTGCTTGCGCAGCACGCTGGTGTAGAAGGAGCTCTGGAACTTCGGGTCGGGCGGCAGGCGCGCGGCCCGGTAGAGCGTGTAGACCTCGTAGCCCTCATCGAAGCTGCTGGCCTTGCCGATCAGCGTGGCGAAGGTGGCGGGGCCCGGCGCGACTCCGTAGGCGATGCAGAGGTCGTAGATCTCTCGCGCCTGCTGGAAGGTTGCAGCCTTGCTCATGGCGATGTTGAAGATCGCGGCCGGCTCCGGCATCTGGATCCCCCAGCGCATCATCAGCTCGATCACCGCGCGAGTCTGCTCCAGGCTGCGCATCTGGCGCATCAGCAGCGCCACCGTGGACTGATGGGGGCGAACGCCGGCCTCATCAAGATCGGCGGCCACGGCCCGAGCCGCCTCGAAGCCTTCGGCGCGGGCGAGCATACTGTTGTAGACGAAACTGTTGGGCCGCAAGGTCGCCCTGTTCCGATGGGCCTCCTGGTAGATCTCGGCGGCCAACTCGGGCGCGGCAACCCGCTGGATCAGCTGGGCGTAGGTTGACTGAGTGGGATAGAGGCGCAGTAGCTCCAAGGCGAGCGCCCGCTCCTCGCGCCGCCGCAACTCCGCCTCCGGCAGCCGCGCGCCATCCACCGTGCGCTCGTGCTCCTCCAACGCGCAGATGATCCGCTCGACGTAGGCATCATCAACGGTGATCTTATCGACGGTGAGGCGGGCGCCGGGGTTGAGCGGATCTTCAACGATCTCCAGGCCGCGCTCGATAAAGCCGAGGCGGCCGAGATAGGCGAGGGCGTCGGCCCAGCGCTGCTCGCTGAGGGGCGGGGCCTCGGCGAGGGCCAGGCGTTTGGCGACATAGTCGCGGATCAGATCGAGGTGGCCGCGGTGGTACTTGCGCCAGAGACGTATCGCCTTGTAGCCCCGCAGGATCTCCAGCTCTACCAGCCTGGCCTGCCCCTGGCTCTGCAGCAGGCGATACTCCTCCTGCGCGTGTCTCAGCGGGAAGAAGAATGAGCCGATCGTCTCATCAACAAGCAGGGCGCCGCGCTCGGCGGCGCTGAACTGCCCCAAGCCCTGCTCGAGCGAGCGGCGCAGCGCGGCGCTCAGGGGCGGGATGGTGATCTCGGCGAAGGCGGAGCCGGCCAGCAGCTCGTAGGCCTCCCGCAGCGCGTCGGGCTGCGCCGTAGCGAGCACCAGGTGGCGCCGACGGGCCGCCAGGCGCTCGTAAAAGCGCTCGAAGCCGCGGCTAGCCAGCATGCGGCTCAGGTCGTCGAAGATGAAGACACAGCGGGCCCGCTCGCCGCTATAGTTGGGCAGGCTGAGCG
>DAOUGF010000359.1:0-7143 GCA_034429295.1 Chloroflexaceae bacterium | reverse complement strand
AGCCTGGTCAATGCGTGCATCCGCATCGAGACGCCCGGTGCCGCGCTCAGCGCCCCGTACTACATCTTCTCGGTGGGCCGCCATGTGCGCGACCAGCATCCCTACCGCGATGGGACGGTGTATATTATGCCGAGCGAGGGATTCGTGCCCGAGCCACCGTTCCCATTTGGGTCGCTGCTCGTCCACACAGCCCAACGCGCCGGTTTCAGCCCCGTGCGGCCGCTGGCCAAGCTCCAGGTGACACCCAACGACTTCCCGTTCCTGAGCGAGATGCTCGCCCACGATGACGACCGGCTCGCGGAATACGCGCAGGCCTTGCAAGAGGGCGCGCCGTGGCCGGAGTGAGCAGCTAATCGCTGCGGCGACAACACCGACCTTCCCAGCTTGCCGCCTTATCACAAGCCGAAGGGCTTCGCCAGCCCGCACGGCGCCTACTCCTCCTTGGGCCGCCCCGGGATATAGGGGATCAGTCCCTTGCGATACGCCTCCTCCTGAATCTCGGGCGGCGCGTGACGGGCATCAACAATAAAGCCGTTGACCTGGATCATCCAGGCTATGGGGTTCTGATCCATCAGGCTGGGCAGCGTCCAGTTCGGATCAAACTGGTACATATCGAGCAGCTTGCGGATCTCGGCAGCCTTGTTGGCCCCGCTGCTCTTGCTGACGCCCATCAGCGCAGATATCCTCCAGGCGCATGAAGGGCTCAAACGAGCGGTCGCTCAGGAAGTTGACGTTGCCAAGGGCGTAGACGATGCCGCATGCCCAAGTCGTCACCTTGCCGCGCAACAGCGGCGACGGCCGCTTCCGGCTCAGGGCGGCCGCGAGCTTCCGGCTCAGCTGGGCATACTCATCGTTCAAATGCTCGGCACAAAATGCATCGGTGATAGCCGTTATCTCGTCGTAGATCGGCTGGAGCTGTTTGGGCACCTGCTCACGCTTCGGCATCGCTGACCCTCCTATCAGACCATGCATATTCACCGCCCGCCTAAAGCCCTCTCTGATCCTAACATTCTCCTCCGCCAGCCCGGCGAGGAGGAACAGAGATGAGGGGGTATCGGACGTTGCGGCAGTCATGGCCCCCTCAACCCGGACCAGGTTAGGGGAGCGTCCACTGCGGATTCCAGACAACCTCCCAGAGATGCTGGTCCGGGTCCTGAAAGTAGCCGGCATAGCCGCCCCAGAAGGTGTCCTGGGCTGATTTGACGATCCGCGCCCCTGCCTGTGCAGCCTGCTCCATCACGGCGTCAACCTCGGCCCGCGACGCGACATTGTGCCCCAGGGAGAACTCCGTCGCGCTCGGCTGCCCCTCCGGGAGCCCGGCATCATGGGCGAGACTACTGCGCGGCCACAGCGCGAGCCTGAGTCCGGCCTGCAGCTCAAAGAAGGCGACCGCCCCGTGCTCGAACTCCGTCCCAGTAATGCCATCCGTCCGCAGCCCGAGCCCATCACGGTAGAATCTGACGGCCCGCTCGAGGTCGGCGACGCCGAGCGTGATCACGCTAATCCGCGGTTGCATCGATTCTCCCTCGCTATTCCTGGCCTGCGAGCCTGAAGGGCAGTATACACCACAGCCCAGCCGCAGGCCCGCGACCCTTCGCGCCTGTGCTATCCTGAACAGTAGCCGCCGCGAAGGGCCAAGCTCAGCCGTGTGAGCGCTGGCCTCCCCCTTGCGAGGGAGTCTCTTATGAACCGCCGAACACACCGCGGCCGTGGCCGCGACCCCACAGGAAACCCGGGTTCTCTGCAGGCAGCCCTGGCCCACGCCGACGCGCTAATCGCCGGCGGGCAGCTCGCCGAAGCCAGGGAGATCCTGGCTGTGCTCAACAAGCAGCACCCCGACAACCCCGAACTGCTGCTCCGCCTGATGAACATAGCCGTCAAGACCAACGACGAGCCCGCGATCCTGGCCGCCATCGTCCCCCTCGCCCGCCTCCAGCCAAACGACCCCGTCATAGCGCTGAACCTCGCCATCGCCCAGCTCAAGGCCCGGCACCTGGCCCTGGCCCAGCGCGCCTTCGCCGCCTTCGCGGCCCGCTGGCCCGATCACGAGCAGGCCGAACAGGCCCGTCAGCAGGCGCAGGAGCTAAAGGCTCGTCTCGCGGGCCTCTGGGCTGAGAACGGATTCGTTGGCCCGCCCGACATCAACCTGTTGGCGCGCAACGAGGAAGTTCAGAACCTGCTCGCCGCCGGCGATTGGCCGCAGGCGGCGCGCCTCGCCGAGCAGGCGCTGCGCACAAGCCCCAACTTCGTCTCCCTCCGCAACAACCTCAGCCTGGCCTACCAGAACCTCGGCCAGCTCGACCGCGCCATCGCCACCGCCCGCGAGGTGCTCGCCCTTGACCCCCACAACCTCCACGCCCTCGGCAACCTGACGCGCTTCCTCGTGCTTGCCGGGCGGCTAGACGAGGCCGCCGCGACGGCGGAGCAGCTGAAAGCCATCCCCACCCTCACCGTGGAGGTGGCCGTCAAGCAGGCCGAGGCCCTGAGCTTCCTCGGCGACGACACGGGGATCCTGGCCGCCTTCGAGCGCGTCCAGAAGCTGAAGGATCGCGACGACGACCGCAGCGCCAGCGCGTTGCTGCACCACCTGGCGGCCGTAGCCTCGCTGCACCAGGGCAAGACCCTCGCCGCCCGCCGCCGCTGGCAGAAGGCCCTGGAGCTGAGTCCGAGCCTGCAGTTGGCCGCCGCCAATCTCGCCGACCTCGACCGGCCGGTGGACGAGCGCAACGCTCCCTGGCCCTACGGCATCGAGTACTGGCTCCAGCGCAGCCTCATCGAGGAGCTGCTCCGCGAGCTCAGCGGCCAGCGGAGCGATGAGGCCATGACCAGGGCCGCCCGCCGCTTCCTCCAGCGCCACCCGCAGGTCGCGGCCATCGTGCCGCTCCTGCTCGAGCGCGGCGATCCGTTCGGGCGCGAGTTCGCCATGCGCCTGGCAGGCCTGGCCCAGACGCCCGAGCTGCTGGCGGCCCTGGCCGCCTTCGCCCAGAGCAAGGCGGGGCCGACCCAGCTACGCCTTCAGGCGGCCCAGGTTGCCCAGCAGGGAGGCGCGCTCCCCAACGGCATGGTGCGCTTCTGGCAGGGCGGCGCGTGGCGCGAGACGATCATGTTCGGCGTCGAGCTCCACGACGAGCCCGGACCCCACACGGTCCCGCCCGCGGTCGTCGCCCTCCAGCAAGACGCCGCCCTCGCGATCCGGGCGGGCGACCCGTACAAGGCGGAGCGGCTCTTGAAGCAGGCCCTCGAGCAGTGCCCTGATGATCCGAGCTTGCTCAACAATCTTGGCGCCGCCTATGGCCAGCAGGGGCGCCTGGAAGAGGCGGAGGCGATCGCGCGCCGGCTCGTCGCCGAGCACCCCGACTACCTGTTCGGGATCACGAATCTGGTGCCTTACCTGCTCGACGAAGGAAAGGTCACCGAGGCCCAGGAGCTGATCAACCCGCTGCTGCAGCGGCGGCGCATGCACGTCCGCGAGTTCGGGGCTATGGCTGGCGCCCAGGTGAACATCTTGCTCGTGGAGGGGAAATTCGATGGGGCGGAGAGCTGGCTGGAGCTGTGGGAGCAGGCGGACCCTGATCACCCGCACATCGACTATTATCGGGACAGGCTGCGAGAGGCCCGGCGGTCCCGCCGCAGAAAGCGATGATCCACTCCGCCACAGCCGAGAAGCTCATCAGCTTCCAGGGCCGCGAGAACTACCGGGCCGCCGCCGGCCACCTGAAGCGAGTGCGGGCGCTCTATAAGCGGCTCGGCGAGGTGCAGCAGTGGCAGAGGCTGATCACCGGGCTGCGCGAGCAGCACAAGCGCCTGCGCGCCCTCCGCGAGGAGCTCGACCAGGCCGGGCTGTAACTCGCAGCCGCCCGGCTTCGCAGCGGCGCCCGCGCCCTGGCGCCCGCACCGCGCCCTCACGCTGAGAGCTTGAGGGCGCGGTGCAGCAGCGCCGGTGCGCCTATCTTCGAGGCAGCACAACTAGCCCATACGATAGCGCTCGAGTACCTCCTCGTTGAGGGTGACGCCGAGCCCTGGCTCCTGGGGCACCGCCACGTAGCCATCGACAACAGGGAACGTCTCCCGCGTCAGCGTCTGCCGCAACGGGCCCTGCTCCACACAATACTCCAGCAGCGAGCTGTTCGGCAGCGCGGCCAGGAAGTGCAGCGAGGCCGCGATGCTCACCCCCGTCTTGTACGAGTGGTTCACGCAGAGCCGGTGGCGCTGCGCCGCCATCCGCCCGATCTGCACCGCCTGCGACGGCCCCCCCACCCGCGCCACGTCCGGTTGCACTACCGCCAACCCCGCGTCCAGCAGCGCCGCAAAGCCCCGCTGCGTCGTCTCCTGCTCCCCCGCGGCGATGCGGATGGGCGAACTCGCCGCCAATTGGGCGTAGCCCTCGATATTGTCGGGGTGCAGCGGCTCCTCGAGCCAGAAGGGGTTGTACTCGGCGAACTGCCCGGCGCGCTTGATCGCTGTGACGGTGTCGTAGCAGATCCCGGCGTCGATCATCAGGTCGATCTCGTCGCCGAGGCCCTTGCGAGCCATTCGCACCTGGGCCAGGTCCATCGCCTCGCTCGTGCCCATCGGGCCCCAGCCGAACTTCGCCGCGGTGTAGCCCTGGTCGGCCAGGCTGCGGGCCAGCTCGTATGTGGCCTCGGGCGTCTCCTGGAAGAGGATCGAGGCGTAGGCCCGCAGCCGGTCGCGGAAGCCGCCGCCGAGCAGCCGGTAGACAGGCTGGCCCATCGCCTTGCCGGCGATATCCCACAGCGCCATGTCGATGCCGCTGATCGCCTGCTGGGCCGCGCCGCCGCGCCCGAAGAAGATCGAACCCTGGTACATCCGCTCCCAGAGGCGGGCGATATCCAGCGGGTTCTCGCCGATCACGCAGAGCTTCAGGCCGCGGGCGATGCCGTGGGAGAGGGGGGCCTCGATGATCGCCTTGGCGACCATGGGCGAGGAGTCCACCTCGCCGATGCCGACGATGCCCTCGTCGGTGTGTACGCGGACGATGAGCGTATCCTGGGTGCCGTCGCAGCGCTCGTCCACCGTGGGGAGCTGCAGCCAGATCGCCTCGACATCGGTAATCTTCATGGAACTTCTCACTCTAGGGTGAAGGGCCGCACCAGGGTGGCGACACAATCGCCCTGCCTGGTCAGCGGGAAGGCGCGGCGGCTCATCAACATGCCGCTGGTGCGGGCCAGGACGGGCGTCGGCTCGTCGAAGGGTCGCTCGATCGCGTGGATCTGGCCAACCGGCTGGCCGGCCTCGAGCCAGGCGCCCATCTCCACGAACGGCTCGAAGATGCCGCTCACCGGCGCCATGATGTAGTCGTCGTACTCCTCGGCGGCGACCACCTGCGCCAGGGCTTCCGGGGCGTCGGGCTCGCGATCGACGAGGATGCCGGCGTGGCGCAGCACGTTCCAGACGCCGCGCTCGGCGATGGAGAGCATCTCGGCACCGAACTGGCTGGCGCCGCCGATCTCGGTACCAAGGGTAACCTTGCCGAGCTGCTCGGCCAGGCCGGGGAGCAGGCCTACCCCGCCCACGTCGCGGTAGATGAAGACGTAGGGCGCGCCCCAGGCCATCGCCGCGGCGATCATCTTCCGCATCTGCTCATCGTCGGGCACGCGATGCATGTTGACGGAGGGCAGGAAGTGTGAGGAGCGCCCGCCGGAGTGGATGTCGACCACGAGGTCGGCCAGAGGGAAGAGCACGCTGCTCACATAGTGAGCGATCATGCCGGTGATGGTGTCGTCGGGGCGCCCAGGGAAGGCCCGATTCATGTTCTTGCCGTCGAGGGGCGAGAGCCGCGTGCCGGCCTCGACGGCGGGCCGATTGAGCATCGGCACAACGATCACGCGGCCCTGGAGCTGCGCGGGATCGAGGGTGCGGACGAGCTTCATCAGCGTCACCGGACCCTCGTACTCGTCGCCGTGATTGCCGCCGAAGAGCAGGGCGGTGGGGCCCGGCCCGCCGTTGAACACGGCGATGGGGATGAGCTCCCGGCGCCAGCCGGAGCCGTTGACGGATTGCGGAACGGCGAGGTTGCCGATCTGCTTGCCGGGCCGGTCGTAGTCGATCTCGGTTACGATCTGCGTGGTGCTCATGGGGGAAGCCTTTGGATCGCGAAAGACGCGTTACGAAGTGGCGCGAAGCGCTTAAGTGAAGACGCGAAAGGTTACAGGGCTTCTAGCGCGGCTGCGGCGGCCTCGATCGACTGTTCCAGGCAGCCAGGAGCGAAGGGCGACTGCTGCTCCTGGTAGAGGCCGCTGCCGTAGCGGTCGCGGGGGGGCAGGTAGCCGACGGTGCCGTTGGTGCAGCCGAGGACGAGCACAGGGTTATGGGGGAAGCGGGCGCGCAGCTCGGTCTGCATCTGCGAGTAGGCCTCGTTGGGGCAGGCGATCAGCAAGGCATCGCCGAGGCGCCAGGCCCAGAGCGGCATCTGGTACACCGGGTCATCGCCGAGGGCGGCCTGGATGAAACGCCGTCGCATCGCCTTCTCCGCCTCCGCCCCGGGATCGCCCCCATCGGGACCGGGCGGATCGACGGCGGTGAGGGTGGCCTTGCGCTGGAGCGGCACCTTCGTCATCGTGGCCTGCAGGCGGGCGCAGCGGGCTTGGGCGGCCGGATCGATAGGGCGGTACTCCCATGTGGCGAGGTTGGCCCCGGAGGGCACGACGCCGGTATAGACGAGCCGGGCCGCGGGGGGCGGGAGCGCCTCGATGGCCGCCGCCGCGGCGTAGCCGAGCTGGCGCCCGTTGCGGTCGGCCACCGCCGGATCGCCGACGAAGCCCTCACGCGGGCCGAGCTCGCCCGCGGCGCCGTAGAGGAAGAGGCAAGGCGCGCCATAGATCCCCTCCAGCACCTCGCGGGTGGCGCCGATGTAGTCGGGCGAGAGCAGGCGGTTCTGCCAGGCGAGCGTGGTGGGGTGGCAGGCGTAGTTGACGAGGGTTGCAAGGACGGAGCCATCGTCGGCGGTCACGCGGGCAACCAGTACGGTGTCGTCGGCGGGGCCTGCGGGGTTGTAGCCGCAGATGTAGCGGCCCAAGTCAGCGGCCCAGTAGTCGCGGTTGGCGGCCAGAGAACAGCGCCCGTACCCGTAGGTGATCCAGGCTGGAGCGGCGCGCTCGCGGGCCTCGACGATGGCCGACGAGA
>DAOUGF010000358.1:0-6012 GCA_034429295.1 Chloroflexaceae bacterium | reverse complement strand
CGAGACGATGCGGATGACGCCGCCGAGCGACCCGCCAGCGTCTGCGCCGGTGACGGGCGAGACGATGCGAATGACGCCGCCGAGCGACCCGCCAGCATCGGCGCCGGCGGTGGGCGAGACGATGCGAATGACGCCGCCGAGCGACCCGCCAGCATCGGCGCCGGCGGTGGGCGAGACGACGCGCCTGGCGAGCGAATCGTCGGTGTCGAGCGAGACGACGGCGGCGAGCGACTCGCGGGCTGTGGGCGCGTCCGCCGATCAGTCCCAGACCTCTAGCAAGCCGCCGCGGCAGTCGGCGCCCGCCGACCCTGCGGTGCAACCTTGGGCTCGCCCCCGTGAGACCAGCCAGCTCAACGCTGGAACGATCTCGCCCGCGGCCGACGAGCCGGAGCGCCACGTGGCAGTTGGGGCCGGCCCTACGACAGCCGGCGCACGCCCGGGCGCGACCGCACCGCCGCTGCCCGCCACACCCGCAGCTGGCGCGCCGGCCAGCCGTGGACGCCTCCCGCTGATCATCGGCGGCGCGGTGGTGTTGCTGCTGCTGATCGTCGGCGGCACCTTCGCCGCGGGGCTCTGGGGGCGAGGCGGTACGCCAACCGCGGGGCCGGTGACGACGGCGCAGGTGGGGCAGGGCACGGCCGCCGTCGAGACTGCGCCGGCCACCCAGCCCACTGGCTCCGCCGCCCAGCCCACCAGTCCGGCTGCCACCTCCGCGCCCACGATAGAGGCTATCGCCGCGCCGCCGCCCACGGGCGAGCTGATCCTTGAGGAGCCGTTCAACGCCGCCGGCGAGCTTACCGGTTTCATCGATCGCAAAGATGACCCGATCTTCTCCCGCGGCTTCCACGCGCCGGGGGTCTACCATATCGTGCTCTCCCAGCCGAACGATATCGGCGTCGTCCTCATGCCCCGCCGGCTCTACTACGACTTCAACTTCCAGGCCGAGATCTGGGATGAGAGCGATGCACATGTCGGCGAGGTCTCCTACGGCCTGGCCTTCCGCGCCCAGGACAACGGGCGCTTCTACGCGCTGCTGATCGACGCGCGGGGCGGTCGCTACAGCGTGCGCAAGTATACCGCCCGCGACACCTGGACCGAACTGGTGCTCTGGAAGGAGTCGCCTCTGGTGAGCCGCGACGAGGGCCATAACCTCCTCCGCGTCGATGCGGTCGGCGACAGCTTCAACATCTATCTCAATGATCAGCTGATCGAGAGCTTCAGCGACGGCGAGTACGCGAACGGGATGCTCGGGTTGCTCTCTGTGAATGGCGATGCCGAGTCGCCCCACATGCACTACGATAACCTCGCCGTCTGGAGCACCGATGTTCCCGCTCCCGCCTCGGAGTTGCCGGCGATCCGCGCCACCCCGTTCGGCGAGATGGTGCTCATCCGCGGAGGCCCCTTCATCCTCGGCGATAACGAGCGGGATGATGCGCCGCCCCACGTTATTGAGCTGCCCGATTTCTATATCGACCGCACCGAGGTGACCAACGCCACCTACGCCGCCTGTGTGGCAGAGGGCGCCTGCGATGTGCAGGTGCTGCCGTCGTCGGAGACCCACCCGAACTACGCGACCCAAGCTGAGTACGCGAACTACCCCGCGCTCCACGTGACCTGGAGCCAGGCCGCACAGTTCTGTCAGTGGGCCGGCAAGCGCCTGCCGACCGAGGCTGAGTGGGAGAAGGCGGCGAGTTGGCTGTCCACAAACGAGAAAGCCCTCTGGGCCTTCGGCAACAGCTTCGACCCGGCACTCTTGAACTCGCAAGAGGGCGGGGAGGGCGATACCACTGCTGTTGATGCGACCGAGCCGGAGATCAATAACACGCTCCATATGGCCGGCAATGTCTCGGAGTGGACCAGTTCGATCTATATGCCCTACCCTTACAACGCGGACGACGGGCGCGAGACAGCCGATAGCGAGGAGGATCGGGTCTACCGCGGCGGTTCGTGGGCGCAGACGCAGGGCAAGGCTCGCAGCGCCTACCGGCAGCCGGCCCCTATCAGCTACCCGAGCCGCGAGATCGGCTTCCGCTGTGCCGTCTCACCCTAGTGGCCGTCTGGCGTAGTTCGTAGTCCGTAGTCTGTAGTCCGTACAGCGATGTAGAGCCACAGAGATCTTTCGGTAGGCCCGTAGGAGCCGAAGAGCTCGCCCCAAGTTGCTTGCATGGTACGGGTGTTGTCTGGGCGAATGCTTCGGCTGTACGTTCCGAGTGACAGATGTGGTTCTATCGAGCCTCGCAAACCCAGCGAGCCGGGCGAGATGGCCATAAAGACGCCTGAAACTGCACCGGCCTCGGCCACGGCGCAGCTCCTGGCCCAGGTTGAGGAACGATCGGCAGTGAGCGGGCGCGGGCTATCAGGGGGAGCACACTGGCGCCGCCGGGTTCCGCTATTGTCTGGTGTCTGCGTTGTACAGAGCGGCCTGCTACATAGAAGGGGGAGCCTATGAGGAGCAGATTGAGGGCGGCCCTGGTGGCGGTGGCGTTTGGCATGGCAATGCTTCCAGCGTTCGCTGCCGCCCAGACTTCCGCCCCGCGAGGCCAGATCGTCTACGAGGACAACTTCGACGATGCGACGGCGAGCAGTTTCGAGGACAATCTGAGGGCGAGCGATTTCGGGCGCGGCTTCCATCCGCCGGGGGTCTACCATCTGAAGGTTGATAACCCCAACTCGGTTGGCGTGGTTCTGCTGCCGACCCACAGCTATGGCCAGTTCAGCGTCCAGGTCGAGGTGTCGGATAACAGCGACACGCTCCAGGGCTCCTCGTCGCAGGGGCTGGTCTTCCGGGCCCAGGATCAGACCCACTACTACGCCGTGCTGCTCAACTCGCGGGAGGGCCAGTACGCGATCCGCAAGCTGAACGGCCGCCAGTGGACCGATATCGTCCCTATGACCGACTCGCCGCTGGTCAACCCCGATACCGAGGTGAACGTGCTGCGGGTGGACGGCTCGGGCAGTAACTTCACCGTCTACCTTAACGATGAGGAGCTCGACAGCTTCAGCGACTCGTCGTATGCCAAGGGCACCGTCGGCATGATCCTCGTGAACGAGGATGCGGTCGAGCCCCACATGCATTACGACAATATGGTCGTCTACAGCACGGAGCCCGCGCCAGAGGGCGCCGCGGTGCCTGCGGCGCTTCCGGCCACAGGCGCGGCCGAGAGCGTGCCGGCGCTCGCCCTCCTGATCCTGGCCGCCATGCTGCTCGGCTTGGGCGCTGTTGTGCGGAGGGCTGGGAGCTAGACGTCGCCTTGCTCGCCTTGGGCGGCGCTGCCGCCCCGTACCCCGCTTGTTTGATCAGGGGGCGCGCGTGCGCCCCCTGATAACCCCGTGCTGGGGGCCTCGCCCCCGGACCTCCAAAGCCGACGCCTTTCCCAGGCGAGGGCGGCCGGTTGCGCATGCCCCTCAGCGCCGAGAGCGGGAATAGCCCGTCGTGCCGGCGGCAGCTGCCCCGCGGCTTCGCGTCTTCCCTTAAGCGCTGCGCGGCACTTCGTAACGCTACACTTCGTGCCTTTCGCCATCCAAACCCCTCCCGCCTCATCTGCGTGGCGGGCATGTAGCGATGCCTCCCTCCTGGACCGGGGATGTGAGGCGGCCCACGCCCCGAGGACTCTACTCAGGCCCTGGCGGACTCGCCATCCGGCGCACCGGTTCGGCAGAGTTCTGGTACAATCCTGCAGATTGGCCCGGCGCGCTATCGCGCCTCGATACGCCTTCATGGGGCGGCCCACAGCCGCCTGAGGAATCGCATGGCGAGTTCTGCTTCGGGTGAGGCCGTGGCGCAAGAGCGCGGCCCCGCCCTTGCCCTTGCGCGGGTCGGCGACCTGCGCCCCTATGTGCTGCTGGCCCTGCTTACGGCTCTGGTGCTCACCCTGGCCTACGCGGCCCGCCCGGTGGTCCGCATCGAGATGGGCGGCGACTACGACGGGGCCTTCCTGCGGGGCTTCAATGGCCGCGAGATCGACGCGGCCGGCGCCGCCGAGACTTACCCCTGGCCGGTCGGCGAGGAGACGCTCACGGTGCCGGGCAGGCGCAACGGCGTCTGGATCGCGACGCTGCGGCTCGCTCCAGGGAAGCCCGAAGGCATTCTCGATGAGGCGGCCGTTGCCGTGAACGACGTGCGGGTGGATATGCCGCGCCGCACGGCCGACATGGTGCTGGCGAAGATTCCGCCCGAGCTCGGCGCCGCCGATAGCCTGAGCTTCAGTTTGGTCTCGCCGCTGGTGGGCGGCGCCTTACCGCCGCGGGATATCGTCGGCGAGGTGGTGCTGGCGCCCGCCCGCACCTACCGCTGGTCAACCGGCGAGGGCAGCATCGCCCTGCCGAACCTCGGGCGAGGCGCGTGGGCAGTGGAGCTCGCCGTCGTCACGGCGCACCCCGACGGGCAGCCCGTTGACGCGCAGCTCTTCGCGGGCGAGCGTCTGCTCGCGGCACTGCCGGATAATCCCGCGCCCCGTCGCATCCGCCTGCTCGTCCCGCCCGACGCCGTCAGCGACGGCTCGCTGGAGTTGACCATTCGCGCCAACACTTACGAGGACCCGCGGCCCCTCGGCGTGCTGCTCTCTGGGGTGACGGTGGCCCCGCTGGCGGGCGCCGGCCTCGCCACTGCCTTCCCGCCGCTCGGCGGCCTCGCCATGGCCCTGGTGACAGTGCTCGGGGCGTACGCGACGCTGCGCCTCGTGCTCGGGGACAAGGGGACAAGGGGACAAAGGGACAAGGAGACAGCCGATTGGTGGGCGGTGTTGGGCGTGACGGTGGTGGCGCTGCTCGGCGCCTGGGCGCTCGCCGCTTATCGCTTCCCGAGCAGCTTTATGCTGCCGCGCCTGGCCTGGCTGGCGCTAGGGAGCGTGCTGCTCGTGCTCGCGCTGCGGCCACTCACGCGCTGGTTGTTCCGCGCGGCGGGCGTGCCGATCGAGGACGACCGACCACGGACGACGGACGACGGCCGCGCAGCTGTTGAGCAGGCGGTCGGTCGTCGGTCGTTCCTCAGCCTGCTGCTTGTGCTCTTCGTCGTGAGCTTCTGGCTGAAGGCGGGCGGGGCGCTGTTCCCCTACTTCGTGGCCATTGATGTGGAATGGCACATGACGCGGGCTCGCTGGATCCTCGACGGCCAGCTGCCGCTGCTCTACGGCACGAACAGCCCGCTCAACGAGTCGACCATGCCGACGGCGGAGTGGGGCGAGAACCGCCCGGTGATCCCCTACTCGCCTTGGTTCCACATCTTCGCGACGATCTTCGCCTTCTCGCCGATCTCGATGGAGACGACGGCGAACCTGTTCAGCATCCTGCTCGACAGCACGCGGGTGATCCTGATCGCGCTGATCGCGCTGAAGGCGGGGCTGAGCCGCCGGACCGCCCTGCTCGCCGCCGCCACCTACGCCGCGCTGCCGGTGGCCTTCCTGCTCCACTCGTGGGGCAACATCCCCACGTCGATGGGCCTCTGGCTCACGCTGGTCTGCAACACGGTGATCCTCTGCTTCTGGGAGCGGCTGCACGAGCGCCGGGTGATGGTGACGCTCTCGGTGCTGCTGCTGATCACCTTCCTGGAGTACACCGTCACCGGCGTCTTTATGGGCGTGTTCCTGGTGATCTTCACGGTGCTCGTCTGGCTGAACGGCCGCCGCGGCGGCGCGTGGCTCGCCAACACGCGGCCTCTCGGCAGCCTCTGGATCGCCGCGGGCGTGGCGATGGCCCTCGCGGTGGTGATCTACTACGGGCAATACATCTGGCCGATCATCCAGCAGACCATCCCGTACATGAGCACGGTCTTTACGCAGGGGCCGGAGAGCGTGGGCGTGCAGCGGCCGCCGTTCGGGCAGTATCTATGGGCCTATGTGCCGCACCTCGACTACCGGATCTGGCCCGGCGACTACCTCTACTTCGGCCTGCTGATCCCGGTGCTCTTCACAGTGCCCGGCTTCATCGCGCTGCGGGGCCGCCCGCTGATCTGGACGCTGTTCGCCGCCTGGGGCACGGTGGCGCTGCTCTTCCTGCTGGCCGGCTACCGCATCT
>DAOUGF010000357.1:0-16197 GCA_034429295.1 Chloroflexaceae bacterium | reverse complement strand
CCGCTGACAGGGGCGCGGAGATGGTCGCGGGCGGGCGGCACGAGGGGTGCGTGGAGCGCCTCGGGGCCGCCGAGCCAGAGGAGCTCCTCGTCCCAAGGCCCCGGCGGGTACCAGCGGACGCCGTGGGTGAGGAAGGCGGCGGCCTGAAGGACTGGCCGGTAATCGTGATGCTCGCAGCCGCTGAGGGGGAGGGCGAGGGCGCCGTCATCGTTGCCATAGCGGGGCAGGCGGCCCGTCTCCGCATCCTGAAGCTGAAAGAGCACCCAGGCGGCCCGGCCAACGCGCTCGTGCAGCGCGGGGCTCAGCGGGCGCCCCTGGCGGCGGGCGACGGCGATCGCCCAGAGATAGTCGTGCAGGGCGAGGCGCTGATAGTTGACCGAGTGTTGGGTGAAGCCGCCGTCGGCGTAGATCAGCTCCTGGGCGAGGCGCTCGAGGAGCGCGCGCCCGCGGGCCTCCCAGGCCGCCGCGCCGCGCAGCTCGGGGAAGAGAGCACCTGCGGTAAAGAGGCCCAACGCCTCGCTGATGCCGTGGTTGTTGCGCTGGCTGAGGGCGTAGCCGATATTCGCCGCCACGCGCCCCGCGCTCACGGCCACCAGCTCGGCGAGCATGGCGGCCCGCGCGGGGGTGGTGGCCGGGCTGTGGAGGAAGGCGTAGGCGGCGAACGACCATGCCAGCAGGCGCAGGCTCGTCTCCTGGCCGCACTTCCAGTTGGGGCCGAGCTGCGGCGGGTTCTCGGCCCGCCAATCTTCCAGCAGCGTCCAGAAGAGCTCGGCGTGGGCGTCCCGCTCGCAGGGCGTCTCCGCGCGGGCGTAAGCACGGGCCAGGGCAAAGGCGAAGGCGAAGCGGCTCGGCTCCCAGATCGCCTTGATGTCGCCGTGGCTGAACTCGTCGATCTGGCTCCAGTGGAGCGCCGCTGGCGCCGTCGCGCCGGTGAAGGGATTGCGGAGCCACGCGGGCGGCGCGCCCACAGCGACGGCCGCGCCGCCAAAGAGGCGCATTCTGCCAGCGCGCAGCTCGGCCACTAGCTGCTGAGGCGGCTCGCCCGCCCTATCCCAAGCCGCGAAGCAGGAGGTGGCGGGCAGGGCCGCGGGGTCGAAGAGGAAGGCGGGGGCGGCGCGGCGGCGGTAATCCAGGTAGATGGCCGGATCGGCCAGAGCGGGGTCGGCGAGAATGTCGTGGAGCGGCTGGGCGGCCCAGGGGCGCGGAGGTGTAGCCCGGTGGAGCAGCCCGAGGCGAGTTCGCCCGGCGTAGAGCAGACGAAAGCTAAGCCACCTCGGGCCGAGGTGGCGCCAGAGCTGGCCGATCTGCCGTGGGGAAACTGTCATGGCTGGTGTGTGGCTCAATAGGGCCAGCGGTGAAGCGGGCGGGTAGCGGCTCAAGGCGCGAGGATCGCGGCGATGCGCTGGCCCGCCCGGCCATCCCAGAGCGGCGGGGGCGCGCCGGGGCGGGTCTCTCCGCGCAAGATGCGCTCGACTTCATCCTGCAGCCGGCCCATATCACGGCCGATCAGCGTGTTGGTGCCGACGGAGACCGTGATCGGGCGCTCGGTGTTCTCGCGCAGGGTGAGGCAGGGCACGCCGAGAAATGTTGTCTCCTCCTGGATCCCACCGGAGTCGGTGATCACGACGGTAGCGTGGCGCTGCAGCGCCAGGAAGTCGAGGTAGCCGAGCGGCTCCAGCAGGCGCAGCCCGTCGGCGTTCGGCACGCCCTGCAGCCGGGCGCGGGTGCGGGGGTGGACGGGGAAGAGCACGGGTAGCTCGCGGCTGATGGCGGCGAGGGTTTGCACGATCGTTTCCAGGACGGCAGGATCATCCACATTCGAGGGGCGGTGGAGCGTCACCAGCGCGTAGCGATCGCTGGCGAGGTCGCGGTAGTCGCCCCGCTCCCACGCCGCGAGGGCGACCGGCAGCAGGCGCATGAGGGTATCGATCATCGTGTTGCCCACCAGATGGATCTTCGCCGGGGCGACGCCCTCGCGCAGCAGGTTGAAATCAGCATCCTCCGACGGCGTGAAGAGCAGGTCGGCGAGCTGGTCGGTGACGAGCCGGTTGATCTCCTCGGGCATGCTGCGGTCGAAGGAGCGCAGCCCGGCCTCGACGTGGGCCACCGGGATGCCAAGCTTGGCGCAGACCAACGCGGCCGCGACGGTGGAGTTCACATCGCCGTAGACGATCACCAAGTCGGGGCGATCGGCGAGCGCCACCTCCTCAAAACGCAGCATGATCTGCGCCGTCTGCGCGGCGTGCGAACCGGAGCCCACGCCGAGATTGATATCGGGCTGGGGCAGGCCGAGCTGGGTAAAGAAGATCTCGGACATGTTGGCATCGTAGTGCTGGCCGGTGTGGACGAGCAGTTGGGTGACGCCCGGCCGCTTCGCCAGGGCGGCGATCACGGGGGCCGCCTTCATAAAGTTGGGGCGCGCACCGACAACGTGCATCAAGCGTCGCATCGTTCTCTCCCAGGTGGCCTGACGTTATGACGAGTTGATATTGATTCAGGCAAGCTCGATCGCGCTCCTCTGGGCCAGGCTGCGCTGGGCGGCCAGCGTGACAGCCGTGGAGTGGAGCAGATCAGCGAAAGCGATGGGCGGCGGCGCCTGGCCGAGCAGGTGGGCGACGAAGGCCTGCCAAGTGGCGCGGTGGCCTTTGTCGGTGCCCAAGCGGGCGGCCCTGGCGATCCGCGTGGCGCCGCGGCGGATGCTCAGGCTGCGGTAGTCGTCGAGGCGTGCCGCCAGGCCGCCCCCGAACAGCTCCAAGGCCTCTTTGCCGAAGCTCTTGTCGCCGTTGGCAACATAAACGATCTGGCCGATCGAGCCTTCCTCAAACTCAAGGGTGATCAGCAGATTGTCCTGCCGGTAGCGTCCCCCATCGGGCAGGGCGCGGGTCGTCACTCGGGCCACGCGGGCGCCGGCGAGAAAGATCAGCAGGTCGATAAAATGACAGGCCTCGCCGATGAGCCGCCCGCCGCCCACGGCGGGGTCCTGAGTCCAGTGATCGGGCGGGATGTAGCCTGCGTTAACGCGGCAGGTGAGCATGAGCGGCTCGCGCACACCGGCGAGTTGCTCCTTCAGGGCGAGGATCATCGGGGCAAAGCGGCGATTAAAGCCCACCATAAGGGCCGGCGCAGCGCGCCCCTCCGCGGCGGCGCGGGAACGCGCGGCGTTATAGGCCACCTCGATGGCGGCGAGCTCCTGCTCGGTGAGGCAGAGGGGCTTCTCCACAAAGACATGCTTGCCGGCCACGAGGGCGTCGATCGTCTGGCGGGCGTGGAGATTGTGGCGGGTGAGGATGGCCACCGTGTTTACGGCGGGATCGTCGAGAATAGCGCGAGCGTCGGTAGCACAGTAGGCGAAGCCGAAGCGCTCAGCCGCCACGCGGGCCGTCACACCGCGGGCGGAGGCCACAGCCACGCGCTCAAGGTTCGCGATCCCTTTGATGGCCGGCAGGAGCGTGGCGCTGGCGTAGGTTCCAGCGCCGATCAGGCCGAGGCGCACTGTGCCGGGCGTGGCTGTGGTCGCGCTTCTATCTGGAGCGGCGGGGCGGGGGGCGAGCTCCACCACAGGGCTAGGCTCGGCGGCGGTGGGGTAGGTGAGCAGCACGCCGAGGAAGGGCTCGCCCTTACCGGTGATCAGCTCGTAGGCCCGAGGGGCCTCGTCGATCGTGAAGCGATGGCTGATGAGCGGCTCCACCGCCAGGCGGCCCGCCGCCATCAGGCCGACGACCGCCTCCATGTTGCGCTGCTCGGTCCAGCGCACATAAGCGTAGGGATAGTCGCGGCCCTCATCCTCATAGCTCGGGTCGTAGCGGCCCGGGCCATAGGAGCGAGAGATACGGAAATCGAGCTCTTTGGCGTAGTAGCTGCGACGGGGCACCGCGGTGCCCACGGCGCCGACCGCCACCACGACGCCCTTGTCGCGCGCCACCTCGCCGGCCAGTTCCACCGGCTGATTGCTTCTGGTATCGGCGGTGATCAGCACGGCATCGACGCCGCGCCCGGCGGTGTGCTGCAGGCAGAGGGCGGCGAACTCCTCGCTGCCGGCGGCGGCCTCGTCGGCGCCAAGGCGCAGTGCCAGCTCCACGCGCCTCTGCTGGGGGTCGGTGCCGATCACCGCACAGCCCGCGGCCTTGAGGAGCTGCACCGTCAGCTGGCCGAGCAGCCCCAAGCCGATCACGGCCACCGTCTCGCCGAGCTTCACATCAGCCAGGCGCACCCCCTGGAGCGCGATCGCGCCGAGGGTGGTGAAGGCGGCCGCCTCGTCGCTCACGCCGTCGGGTAGCCGGGCGACGAGGGTTTGGGGCACGGCCACGATCTCGGCATGGACGGCGTAGCCGCCGCCAGCGCAGGCCACCCGATCGCCAGGAGCAAACCCCGCGACCTCAGCGCCGACGGCGATCACCGTGCCGGCGCAGGAGTAGCCGAGCGCCAGCGGCTGCTCAAGGCGGTTCTGCACCGCCTCGAAGGTGCTGAGGATCCCGTCGCGGCGGGCCTTATCGAGCGTCTGCCGCACCAGATCGGGGCGCGAGCGCGCCTTGGCGAGCAGATTCTTCTGGGCAAAATCAACAACGGTGCGCTCGGTGCCGGCGGAGACCAGGGAGGCGCCCACGCGCACGAGGAGCTGGGTTGGGCCGGGGATGGGCGTGGGCACATCCACCACTGCGGTTTCGCCGGTGCGCACATACTGAAGCAGCTGCTTCATGATCCCTGTCCTGTCATTCGTGATCGGTAATCCGGCAGGAGCGGCGCGGCTGGCGCGCAGCCCAGGGCATGCTCAAAGAGCGCCACGGTCGCCTCGACGGTTGCCGGGGCCGCGGAGAAGGCGACGGCGTAGCGCTTAGCGCCGCGGGCCCACTCCTCATACTCAGCTGGGCCCATATCGATCAGGCGCTGGAGCTGCTCAACCCAGCGGCGAGCGTCGAGCGGCAGATCCCAGCCGGCGCCGCGGGCCTCAAGGTCGTGCCAGGGCGTCTGGTCGCTCACGAGCACAGGCCGGCCGACGGCGAGGGCTTCAAGGATAGCATGACCGAAGTTCTCCCCCAGGGTGGGCAGGCAAAAGACGTGGGCACGGGCGAGGGCCTCGGCCACTTCCTCATGCACGACCGGGCCCTTGTAGCTCACGCTCGTGGATGGGGGCAGCGCAGCGATCAGGGCCTGGCAGCGAGCCCAGTAGGCCGGCTCGCGCAGCGGCCCGTAGATCTCCAACTCCACGGCGCCGCGCAGACGCGGCAGCAATTCTAGGAGGAAATGCAGGTTCTTCTTCTCGGCCACGCGGGAGAGAAAGACCAGCCGCAGCGCGCCGGGTCGCTTGGCTGGCGGAGGGGCGGCGGCGATGCTCAGCGGCGCTGGAATATCGGGCGCGACCACGGTTTCCACGGCGCCCATCACCCGCCTGATCTCATCAGCCTCGCGGGGGGCGCTCGCCTGCCAGATCAGGTTGGCGTAGAGCGCGGCGGCCCGCGCCGCGGCGATGTAGGCGCGCTTCTTAGGCGCCTTCAGCCGCAGAGCGCCCGGCGAGAACTCGCCGCGGGGGGCGATCACCACCGGCACGGCGGGGATGAGGCCAAGCCGTCGCAGGGCCAGCAGCCGCACAGTGAGGGGCGAGAAGAAGCTGTTGAGATAGATGGCGTCGGGCATGACCTCGGCCACGCGCCGCCGGATGGCGCCAGCGCTCAGGCCGCCGGGCGAGGCGTACCACACCTGGGCTTTGCCAACCGGAATCCAGGTGTCGGCGGGGCGGTCGGGATAGGGCGCGCTGTCGGTAGCGTCGCGGTCGCGGGTAAGCACTCGGAAGGCGAAGCGATCGCCGATGCGCTCAACCATATTGGCGATCGTCCGCAGGGGACCGCCGGATTTATAGCCAGGGATGTAGTAGTCGAGCAGTGTAAGGATGCGGGGCGGACTCATAAGCGCCTCATTGCAGTGCGAGCACGCGCACTGTAGTTTCATAGCTCTCGTCGAGAAGCCTACTGGTGCTCAGGCGCTCCTCGAAGGCCGCCAACTCCCGCAGGCGACCTTCGGCCAGGGCCGCCTTCACGGCCCGCTCCATAGCAGCGCCGCCCACCATGCGCGTCCAGTCGCGATCCTCGTAGATCAGCAGGGTGTAAGTGCCGGCGCGCATGGCCCGCTCCAGATCGGCGGGGCCGTGGATGGCCGTCCAGTCGATCACCCCGCTGAACTGCGGGTCCGCCCGGCGATGCTGACGCTCCAGATAGTAGCTTTGGGCCGAGGTGACGACAACCAGGGCGCGCGCATCGGCGGGTGTAGCGCCGTTCACCCAGTCGTAGGTCCGTTTATACCAGGTATGCTCATGAAAACGGGCGGCGTCGCCGGTCGCCGCGTACACGAGATAGTCGCTGGCGTAGACAAGATTAAGGGCGCCAAAGATGGCGATGAGCCCGACCAGGCCGGCGCGAACGAGCGCGTTCAGCAGCCGCTCGCGGCTCCAGCTGCTGAGCACCGGCCCCCAGCCCATCAGAGTGGGCACCAGCACCATCATGCTGAAGCGCGGGTAGAGGCGTGGTTGGGCCACGGCCCAGACGGCGAGGAAGACCAGGGTGAACAGCGCGAGGGCGCGGGTGGGCGGCAGGCGCCAGCGCAGGGCCACAACCAGCAGCAGCAGCGCGGCGAGGGGCACCGGAAAGACGATGGGGCTGGTGAGGAGCCGCAGCAGCGCGCCGCCGAGGGTGGCCGGGCTGAGCGCGCCGTTCAGGCTGCGGCTGTACGCCATGGCCACCAGATCGGCGTAGGCGGGCGGCTGGTTGAAGGTCCCGATCAGCAGGGGCCAGAACGGGTTGCCGAAGCCGGCCAGGTTGAAGAGATAGAAGGGCGCGCTTAGGGCAAAGGCCGCAGCACCGCCGCCAGCGAACGCCGCGAGCTGGCGCGGATCAACGGAGCGCCTGAGGAGCAGGACGAGCAGCAGCACCAGGGTCGTGAGGCCGAGGGCCACGGCCTGGTAGCGATTCTGGGCCCCAACCCATGCGACAAAGCCGAGCAGGCCCGCGCCCCGCAGCGAGCCGCGCTGCAGGCGCAGCAGGAGCCCGGTGAGGGCAAGCACCACAAAGACGAGCTGCATATCGGCCCGCGCTGTGGTGGCCATATGCAGCACCGCCGTGTGGGTCGCAAAGACGAGGGCGAGCAGGCGCGCGATCGGCCGCTGCACATGGTCGCGCAGCAAGCCGTAGAGCAGGCCCACGGCGATGATCAGCAGCCCGAGGTTGAGCATCTGGGCCGCCTGAGGGAGGCGGAGCAGCTCGAAGGGGAGGAAGCCGATGGACCAGCCGAACGGCAGGGCGTAGTGATAGTCGGCGATCGGCAGCCAGGCGCCGTCCTGAACGATCTGTCGCACGTGCGCAAGATGGTAGCGCAACACATCGGCGTCGCGGGGCGGTGCCAGGGCCACGAGCCAGTAGCCGAAGGCGATGGCGCCGAAGAGGATCGCCCACAGCCGCCCGCCGATCAGCTCGCGGTAGCAGGCGCCGAGGGTCTGCAAGGCCCGGCCAAGCCGTCGCCGCTGGGCGATCAGCGCGCCGATGCCGAGGGCGGCGGGCACAGCGACGGCCAAGCCCAGGAGCCCGGCGGCAGCGAAGCAGGCAGCCAGAAACGAGCAGATCGCCGCGCCGAGCAGCAGGGCGGCCGGCAGTTCCACGGCCGTATCGCCCTCGCCCAGCAATGCCAGCCCCATGGCGAGCCATGCGGCGAGCTGCAGCGCCGCCAGCAGGGTCGCCAGCAGCCCAGCGCTGTAGATCGTCAGCTGCGCCACGGCGAGCTATCCCTCAGCAACTGGCCCGGCTGCGGCAACCGGGCCAGCTGATCTCGCTGGCCGGCGGCGAGCAGACGGTAGCAGCGCTCATAGTGGCTGGCGATCACGTCGATGGTGAATTCGGTCCGCATCCGCTCGGCCAGGGCTGTGCCGAGCTCGGCGCGCAGGCCGGCGTCGCTCAAGAGGCGGCCGAGACGTGCGGCGAGGCCGGCCACATCGCCCGGCTCGACCAGCCAGTCGGCGGCGTACGGGCCTAGCAACTCGGCCGTGCCGCCCACCCTCGTCGCGACCACGGGGAGCCCGCAGGCCATCGCCTCCATCAGCGCGTTCGAGTTGCCCTCGGCGTAGGAAGGCAGCACAAACAGGTCGGCGGCGCGGTAGTACTCGTCCATCTCGGCTTGGGCCCCGGCGAAGATCACCGTGGCGAGCCCTTGGGCACGGGCCTCGAGCGTAGCGCGGAGCGGCCCATCGCCGCAGGCCACGAGGGTGGGGCGGGAGCCGAGGGCGTCCAGACGCTCCCATGCTTCCAGCAGATCCGGCAGCCCTTTCTGGTGGGCGAGGCGGCCGGCAAAGAGAGCGATCGGCCCATCGGCGGGGAGGCCGAGCGCAGCGCGCGCAGCGCGGCGCTCGTGCGGGCTGGCCGGCGCGTAGCGCTCCGTGTCTACGCCGTTGCGCGTCTCAAAAATGCGCTCTGGGGAGAAGCCGGCAGCGAGCAACTCAGCGCGGCTCTCAGGGCTCAGCACCGCCCAAGCGGCGGCCTGGCGCATCAGCCAGACATGCTGGCGCCCAAAGCGCCGGCGCAGGTCGCCGGGGATGCCGAACTCGCGCACGTTGGGGATCTTCAGCAGCACGGGCCGCCGCCAGAGCAGCGCGGGCGGCAGGCAGCCGGCGATGAACCACGACTTCGAGTGCACATGGATGACATCGTAGCGAGGCGCCTCGTGGGCGAGGAGCAGGGCGAGGCTCAGCGGGTAGCGCAGGTCTGCTCTCTTGCCTGTGGCTGCGCTGGAAGGGAGGCGCCGCACCAGAACGCCGTCGAGCCGCTCGACAGCGGGCAACGTGCGCTCGACGCGCCGCGTGTAGACGCTCACGGCGTGCCCGCGCCGCACCAAGGCTTTCCCAAGGGTATGGGCCTGCCGCTCCAGCCCGCCGAGGTAGGGGTAGTAGTTCGGCACAACCATGAGGATCGAGAGCGGCTGCATTGTGTGATCCGTCGTTGAGAGGAGCGCTCAGCCAGCCTGAGCGTTGAGCGGCGCGCCGGCAGGAGCGGCGAGCAAGCGCTCATAAAGCGCCATCGTTGCGGCGGCCATCACATCGGCAGAGAAGCGTTCCTCCACGGCGCGCCGCCCCTGGACGCCGAGCCTGTGGCGCTGCTGCGGGTCGTCGAGCAAGGCGCGCGCGGCGCTGGCGAGCGCGCCCGCATCGCCGGGGGGCACCAGCAGCCCGTACTCGCCATCGCGCAGCAGCTCGGGGATGCCAGCCACCCTGCTTGCCACCACGGGCTTGCGGGCGGCCCAGGCCTCCAGCAGAACGTTCGGCGAGCTCTCGTTGCGGAGGGAAGGGACGATCACCAGATCGGCGACCGGCAGCACCGCGGGCGCGTCGTCGCGGTGGCCGAGCAGATGCACCCGCTCCTGAAGGCTGTGCTGAGCGATCAGCGCCTCCAGGCGCGGGCGGTCCGGCCCATCGCCGACCACGACGAGGTGCGCGCCGGCGAGGGCTGGATGGGCGAGCGCCTCCAGCAGCACCCCGTGGCCCTTCATCGCCAACTCCAGCCGGCCGAGGATCATCAGCAGCGGTGCGTCCGGCGGAACTTGAGGGAGCAGTTCGGCGCGCGAGAGCGGGGAAAATCCATCGAAATAGGCCAGGTCGAGGCCATTCGGCACTACGTAGATGCGGTCCCTGGGGAAGCCGGAGCTGGCGTGGCGATACTCGGCGGCGGCGCGGGAGTTGGCGATCACGCCCGTGAGCAGGCGCTCCGCGCCGCGGCGAAAGCTGCGCGAGAGGCCATCGAGCTGCAGCGCGCGGGTGTTCCGTTGCGCGCCGAGAGCCACCGGCACGCCCGCGGCGCGAGCCACCAGGGCCGCCAGGGCATCGGTGCGGAGACCTTGGATCACCCGCACGCGATTGGCGCGGCAGTAGCGGACGAGGCGCAGCAGGCGGGCGGGCGTGGCGAGACTGCGCACACGGCTCAGGCCGAGGCTAAAGGCGGGCACATCGAGAGGGGCCATCACTGCCGGCAGTTGCGGGTCGGCGTAGAGGGCGCAGACGTGGGGGCGAAAGCGGGCCCGATCCATGCGGCGCAGCAGATGGAGCAACTGGGTTTCCGTCCCTCCAACCACCCAGGTATTGATCAGATACAGGACATGCACTGGCGACACGGGGCGCCCTTTCTCACTGTGTGACCATGCTCTGCCCCTCGGCAGCAGGCTTCCGCTGCCCCATGATCTCGGGGAGCAGATGCACAAAGGCCACGAGCAAGTAGGCGAAGTTGATGTAGTGCCAGTTCCCCGAGAAGCCGTAGATCGACCAGGTAGCGAGGATGCTGACGCAGGTCGCGATCAGAGCCCGGTCGCGGTCGTTGTCCATGCGCAGCCAGAGCGCGGCGGCGCGGAGATAGCCGACCACAGGAAGCGCCACAAAGCAGAACAGCCCGAAGAGGCCAATATCGGCGGCCACCTGGAGATACATCATATGCACCGGGAACGGCTTGCGGCGATACATCTCCTGCATGATCATATAGGGCGTATTGCCGATCCCAACGCCAAAGATCGGGTGCTCAGCGACAATACGCATCGCCGCGGCCCGCAGCTCATCGCGCCCGCCGTCATCGTCCACCACATACTCAACGTTGCTGGTGTTGGTCAGCTCGCGCAGCAGCGACCAGCGCTCGAGGAGGGCGTCGCCGTAGACGCTGAAGCCGAGGACGAGCACTATCAGCATCAGGCCCAGGTTCCGCAGGCGCCGGTCAAAGCCACGGGTGCTGAAGCAGGCCCAGAAGATGGCCACGAAGGCGAGCGTGCCGGCGGCGGTGCGCGAGACAGTGGCGAGGGCGGTGAGGCTGACCAGCACCGTGCCGAGCAGGCCGAGCCAGCGCCAGATCCCGCGGCCGAAGAAGGCGAAGAACAGCGTCCATGGGAAGCCGCGCATCAGGGCGAAGCCGAAGGCGTTAATGCTCACCAGGTTGCCGCTGATCCGCGCCACCCCGCTCTCCGCACTCGAGTTCGTCCAGCCCGTTGTCGCCTGCCAGATCGCGCCCACCAGGATGAACTTCGCAACGAAGATCAGCTCCTCCTCGCTCCTGATCGCCCGGCTCATCAGCAGATAGAGCACGAAGCCTTTCAGCAGCGCCTCAAGCTCATCGGTGCCGTCATACCAGAACGGCGCAACGATCAGGGAAAGGCCTGCGGTGGCGAGCAGGCCGGCGAAGATCACATCGGCGACACGAATACGCAACCAGTGGCGCATCAGCTCGCGATCGGCGAGCAGCCGGTGGCCATAGGCGAGGAAAGTAAGGGCGAGGCAGATCACATAGAGGCGCTGGAGTAGCGAGCCCTGCAGCATCTGTGAGAGCCCGCCGGTCAGCACCAGCACCGCCGTGAGCCCCACGCCCACCAGGGGCCAGCGGATGATCGCCAGTAGGGCGACAATCCCTACAAGGGCGCCGGCCACCAGGGGCGCCAGCTCAACCCGCAGCCCGATGAGCGCAGCCACAGCCAGGCCCAGGGCTATCAGGCCCCAGCTGATGAGAAGCCGCTCGTTTCGCAGCAGGCTGGCCAATCCAACTCCTTTAGGGCTTACGCTCAGGCTCCGGCGCGGACGAAGGGCAGCCGCCGGCGCAGATAGCCGAACGACATCGCCCAGGGCTCGCCGAGGGTCGCCTCGGGCGCGAGCCGCCAGGCGTGGCGGAACAGCTGAAGAGCGCGCTGAACCTTCCCTTGAACCAGGCGGCGCACGGCGCGCCGCGTGAACCAACGGGCGGTGTAGCGCTGCGCCGCTCGCTCCTCGGCGGGCAGAACCAGGCCAGCCCAGTAGCGCCGCGAGGCGCGCAGGCGCTCGAGCATGAAGAAATCGCCATTGGTCACTGTCTTGGAGCTCTCGTGGTAGCGGAAGCGCACGACCGGCTGCTCAAGGTAGCTCACCGAACTGCGCCGCAGTAGCCGGCAGAAGAGGTCGTAGTCCATCGAGTTCCAGAGCGTCGTATCCAGGCCGCCCACCGCCTCGTAATCGCTGCGCCGGTAGAAGAGGCCCGGCTGCTGATACAGAGCCTCCTGGGTCCAGTACTTCACCAGGTTCTCGAAGCTGAGGCCGCGCTGGCGCTTATAGACCTCGTTGGGCAGTTCCTCGCCGAACCAGATCACATCGCCGGCCACCATCTTGCCGGGATTGGCCTTGGCGCAGGCGCCGATGGCCGCCAGGGCGCCAGGGAGCATCAGATCGTCGGAGTTGAGCCAGTTGATCAGCTCGCCTGTGGCCCGGGCGAAGCCTTTGCTGATCGCATCGCTCTGGCCCGCATCCGGCTCAGAGATCCAGTAGTCGAGGAAGGGGGCGTAGCGCTCGATGATGGCCACGCTCCCATCGGTGGAGCCGCCGTCGATCACGATATACTCAAGGTTTGGGTAGCCTTGGAGCAGGATAGAGCGGATCGTCTCCTCGATAAAGGCGCCCTGGTTAAAGGAGGGCGTGACAATCGTAATACGGGGCAGCCCGGCGACGTCGGCGGGGGGCGTGGCGGGCAGGCCTTCCAGCGTCCAGGGCCAACCAACCTTGCCTGCGGGCGGCGGCGGCAGTTGTTCGATCGTTATTGGTCGTATCGGGTTCACGCTTGCTATTCTCTGAGCACCTAGTTCTCAGCAGGGCGGCCAGCCGGCGCCAGCGCGGGCAGCCGTTGGGCGAACTCCCGCTCACCCTCATAATGATAGCGAAGCTGCTCGCTACTCCGCCCCATCGTCGCTCCACCCGGCAGGTGCGCTTGTTGTTGTTCAGCCATCCGAAAAGGGAACATGGCGTTAGCTACCAGTCGGCACGATCGTTACCGAGGCCGTCATGTTCCAGCGCAGCCGATCGTCCCAGGTCTCTGGTGTGATCACCACACTGTAGAGCGTACCGACATTGGCATCGTTACGGCCAAGGGCCTCGATCCGGCTCACCCGGCCCTTCAGCTCCAGCTCGGGGAGCGCGAAGAAGCGGATCAGCGCCTCATCGCCCTCACGGATATGGACGATATTCAGCTCGCTGAGATCTTCGACCATCACCTGCCAAGAGTCGAAGCTGGCGATCACGATCACAACGTCCCGCGCCTCGATCACCTGGCCCGGCACGATCGACACAGATGCGACTGTGCCGGCGAGGGGCGAAACCAGGGTGGCTTGGGCGAGGTTCAGCTCGGCCTGCTTCAGGCCAACCTCGGCCCGCAGCACGCGAGCCTCGACGACCGCCAGGTCGCTGCTGCTCGGATCGGCGAGGAGCATGTCGAGGGCGGCCTGAGCCTCGGCCACCTGTCCCTCGGCCTCAGCCACTGCGCCGGCCCGCTGTGGCCCGGTGAGCGCGGCAAGCTCGGCCTGCGAACGGGCAACGGCGGCGCGGGCTGCCGCGATCTGATCGGGCGTCGGGCCGCGCCGCGCCTCGGCGAGATCCGCCTCAGCCTCGCGAACGCGGGCCTCAGCAGCCTGGATCAGGGTGATCTCAGCTGCGCGAGCCTCTTCAAGCTCAACCTGGCGCTTGGCCACCTGCTCCTCCAGGTTCTGCACCTCACGGAGGGCGGAGTTCTCCCGATCCAGGTCGATCTGAGGCACCTCACCATCGCCGTAGCGGCTCCGGTTCTCCCAGACGATCCGGCTGTAGCGATCCTGCGCGTCGCGCAGATCGTTGGCGGCCTGTTCCAGGGTCGACTCGGCGCGGGTCTTCTCGGCGGAAGCGCGGATGCGGGTCGTCTCCAGGGCGGCGAGCTCCTCATCAAGGCGCGCCTGAGCCTCGGCGATCGCCTCCGGGGTATTGCCCCGGAGCAGTTGCTGCAGGCGCAGCTGGCTCGCCTCGAGGGCCTGGCGGGCGGCCGCGATATCAGCCTCGCTGACGGAGCCGGCCACCTCCTGAAGGTTGCCGCGGGCGCGCTGCAGGCGGGCCTCGGCCTGCGCGATCTGCTCGGGCGTCGCGCCGCTGAGCAGGCGCTCGTAGTCGGCGCGGGCTGAGCGCAGGCTGGCCTGGGCGTCCTCCACCTGCAGCTGCAGGGCTCGCGAGTCGAGGCGGGCGAGCGGGTCGCCGGGCTTCACCACATCGCCGGGACGCACCAGCACCTCGGCCACCGCGCCGCTGCGCTCAAAACCGAGCTCAAGGCTATACTCAGGCACAGCGCGGCCAGGGAGCACCAGCCGGCCATCCTCAATGCGCGGCAGGTTTGCGGGCAGCGTGGCCGTGGTCGGCGCAACAGCGGCGGGGCTGGGTGCAACGGTCGGCTCGACAGGGGGCGCGCTACATGCCGCAAGGGTAAGCGTGGCGAAGAGCACAAGCCAGCGCGGAGCCCGCGGGCTTCGGATCGTCATAGCAGTTGCTCCTGTGGGCGGCGACGGCCGGGCGCTCAGCGCCCCTCCTGCTCAGCAGCGGCGGCCCGGCGCCCGAAGAGCGACCAGCGCGCCTTGCTCACCTCATCGTCATAGTAGGCCATCACCCCACCCGCGGCGCAGTTGAGCAGGACGCCGAGCATATATGTGCCAGAGCGGGCCAGCAGGTCCGCAGCGCGCTTGAGCTGATCGGCCCGCGTGGCGCCCGCGCGGGTAATCATCAGGGTGGCATCGGTGATCCGCGCCACCAGCGAGGCGTCCACCACAGCGAGGGCCGCGGGGCTGTCGAAGAGCACCACATCGGCCTCGTGCTCGAGCTGCTCGACAAGACTGACGAACTGCGGCGTCCCGAAGAGGCGCGCCGGGTTGACCGGTAGAGGGCCGCTTGCCATCAGGGACAGGTTCTCGATCCCGGTGGAGACGAGATGGTTCCCCTCGCTGAGCGACTCGCCCTCAGGCCGCTGAAGGGCCGTAGTCACGCCTCGCTGGTTGGTGCGCCGGAAGAAGCGATGCAACGTGGGGCGCCGCAGGTCGAGATCCACGAGCACCACCCGCTTGCCGCTCTGGGCGAGGGCCACCCCGAGGTTAGCAACGTTGGTGCTCTTCCCCTCGCCGGGCAGGGCGCTAGAGACCAGGATGCTCTTGATCGGGTGCTCGGCCTCGACGAACTGCAGGTGGGCGAGGAACATGCGAAAGGCCTCGGCCGTGGGCGAGCTCGGATCGTTGGCGGTGACAAGCCGCTTGGCCGGGTCGGCGCCGCGGATGCGAGCGATGGCCCCGAGCACCGGCAGGCCGACGGCGTGCACATCCTGCGGGCGGCGCACCGAGTCGTCAAGATGCTCGATCAGGAAGGCGATCCCCAGGCCGACCATCGCCGCGGCGGCGGCGGCGAGCAGCATGATCTGCTGGAGCGGCATATCGACCGGCTTCTGCCTCGGCAGCGCCGGCTCGATCACCTTGAGGGCGTCGCCGCGGAAGGTGGTGACGATCTGATTGCCGAGCAACTCCTGCTCACGCTGGTTCAGTACACGCACGATCGCATTGGCGATCGCGGCGGCCTGCTCAGGGCTCTCGGCACGAGCGCTCACGCTGATCAGCAAGGTATTGGGGGTGACGGTGACGGTAACGTTGCGCTCGAGAGTGGCAGGGCCGTACGGCAGCCCGAGCTGATCGATCACCTCCTGCAGCACCGGCCGCGAGACCAGCAGCTCCGCGTAGGTGCCGAGCAGCCGCTCGGTGGTGCGGAGATCGGTGTCGGAGTACTGCCCGTACACAGCGACGCGCGGGGCGTTGACCAGCAGGGTTGTTGAGGAGGAATAGATCGGCACGCGGCGCACATTGACCACATAGGCCACGGCCGCGGCCACAAGGGCGCAGGCGAGGATCAACCAGAGCCACCGCCAGATGATCCGTGCATACTGCTTAATATCCACGACCAATCCTTTGTTGAGGCCGGCAGAGCAGCGATGGAGCGGCAGGCCGGGCACCATTGCATGGGGAACGAAGAAGGCTTCGTCGCTCGAGGTGAACGTATGTCGCGTTGAGGCAGAAGCAGATCGTGCTCTGGCGTGCTTGTATCAAGTACTATTGTACAGTGACAATAGAATGTCTAGGGCCACACAACTAGATGAATAATTTGATATCCTGGCGCTCTTGGCTAACAAACTTGTCAGCTGGGCCGCCGGAGAGCGCCTGATAGAGGGCCAGATACTGGCGCACCTGCACCTCGCTCGCATACTCGGCCAGGGCCACCTGCCGCGCCTCGGCCCCCAAACGCAGGCGACGCGGCTCGTCGGCGAGCAGCGCGCTGATGGCCTCGCGCAGAGCAGCGGTGTCGCCCACAGGGGCCAGCAGCCCGGTACGATCGTGGCGCACCATATCGGG
>DAOUGF010000356.1:0-6287 GCA_034429295.1 Chloroflexaceae bacterium | reverse complement strand
TTGGCACGATCAAGATCGCCACCCAGAGCCCGCTCTCCGGCCCGCAGTCGGTGCTGGGCGTCAGCATCAGCAACAGCGCCAACCTCGGTGTGCAGCAGTTCGGCGAGCTGCTCCCCGGCGTCACTTTTGAGCTCGCGCCCTTCGACGACCAGGCTCAGCCTGAGGTGGGCTCGGCCAACGCGAACTCGATCGTCTCCGACGCCGATATTCTCTGCCTGGTTGGCCACCTGAACTCGGGCGTGGCCCTGGCCTCGCTGCCGATCTACCAGAACGCCAGCCTGGCGATGGTCTCCCCGGCCAACACCAACCCGGCGATCACTGAGAGCGGCTACGAGAACGCCTTCCGCATCGTGGGCCGCGACGACCTGCAGGGCCCGATCGGCGCCCGCTTCGCCGCTGAGGAGCTCGGCGCGCAGACCGTTTACATCATCCACGACACCACCGACTACGGCCAGGGCGTGGCTGAGTTCTTCCGCGAGGAGGCCGAGAACCTCGGCCTGACCGTGGCTGGCTTCGAGGGCACGCAGGAGCAGGCGGTCTTCGACTCGGTGATCACGCCGATCCTGGCCGCCAACCCCGATGTGATCTACTTCGGCGGCATCTACTCCCAGGGCGGGCCCTTCTTCCGGCAGGCCCGCGACCGCGGCGTTACGGCGCAGTTCCTCGGCCCCGACGGCCTCGACTCCTCGGAGTTGGCGAATCTGGCCGGCGATGCGCTCGAGGGCACCTACTACACCACTGTGGCCGCCCCGGTGACCTACTTCCCCGATGCCGGCACCTTCGCCAACGATTACCAGGCTGAGTTCGGCGAGCCGGTGCAGCCCTTCGGCGCCCAGTCCTACGACTCGGCCGGCTTCTGCCTCGCTGCCATCGCCAAGGCCGCGATCGATGCCGGCGGCAAGCCGACCCGCGAGCAGGTGGTCGCCGCGCTGCACGACCTTCCCCCGCTCAAGGGTATCACCGGCGTCTACGAGTTCAATGAGGAGGGCGACCCCACCGAGGCTGCCTACTACATCCTCTCGGCCAACACCGATCCGGCCGCCTGGGGTGATAACGAGCTGGCTGCGCAGATCAACAGCGCGCCGCCCAGCAACTAGTGTCGAGGGGGCGGGCGCCGCAAGGCGCCCGCCCCTGATAACAACCGGAAGAGGGGAGTTGGCGGCGTGACAGCCCCCCGACTCCCCTTTCTTGACAAAGCGCGAGGGAGCATGGCAGCCGAGGCGAAAACCAGCCATCCAACCGTCGTTCACAAAGACCTCGCCACCGTCCTGCGACAGGTCTTTGGTCCGGTCGGCCAAGTGTTGATCTTTATTGTCGGCAGTGCCGTGATCCTCGGCCTGATCGTTGTGGTGCTCGCCGCTCTGGTCGAAGGGTCACGCCCCGGCCTCAGGCAGCAGGTGATCACGATCCTCCCCCTGGTGATCATCGACGGCCTGATCCGCGGATTCCTCTTCGCGACCATCGCCCTCGGCTACACCATGGTCTACGGGGTGCTGGAGTTCATCAACTTCGCCCACGGCGAGATCTTTATGGTCGGCGCCTTCGTGGGCGCGGGCTTCGGCATGGTGCTGAGCAGGGCCGGCATGCTCGACAGCTTCTCGGCATTGCTCTTTGTGCTGATCTCGGTGCTGCTTGGCGCCACGGTCAGCGGCCTGCTCGCCGTCGGGATCGAGCGGGTAGCCTACAGGCCCCTGCGAGGCGCGCCGCGCCTGGTGCCGCTGATCTCGGCGATCGGCGTCTCGCTGTTGCTGCAGGATTTGGTGCGCCTGATCGTCACCAACATCCCCGGCCTCGGCTTCAACGCCCGCTTCGATAGCCCCAATATGGGCGCGCCGATCCGCCTGTTCGACATGCCGGTTGGCGAGCGGCTCATCCCGGTGACGATCAACCCGAAGGCGCTGATCTTCATTATCGCCGCGCTACTGATGCTGGTGGGCCTGAACTATATCGTGAACATCACCCGGCTGGGCAAGGCGATCCGCTCCGTGGCCCAGGATGCCCCGACGGCCAGCCTGATGGGCGTGAACGTCAATCAGATCATCGCGCTCACCTTCCTGATCGGCGGCAGCCTCGGCGGCGCCGCAGGCGTGCTGTTCGGCCTGACGATCGGCACTGTGAACCCCTACCTGGGCTTTATCCCTGGGCTCAAGGCGTTCACCGCGGCCGTGCTCGGCGGCATCGGCAATATCACCGGGGCCATGGTAGGCGGGATCGTGCTCGGCTTCCTGGAGGCCTTCGTGGCCTCTTACCTCTCGCTGTTCACGGGCGGGGCCTTCTCGGGCGCGAGCTACGCCGATATCGCCGCCTTCAGCATCCTGATCCTGATCCTGATCTTCCGTCCTTCGGGTCTGCTCGGCGAGGCGACCACGCAGAAGGTGTAGGCTATGGCGACGAGTAATGTCCCGACGGGTACCTGGTGGGAGCGGCTCACGGCTCCGGTTCGTAGCGGCCCGGCGGCGTACGTCTTCCTGACGACCTACGCGGTCGTGACGACGCTGCTGCTGCTGACGAACCCGCGCACAAGCCTGATCACCGACATCGTCTTTATCCTCTTCTTGCTGCTGGTGCTCGCCGTCTATCGCTCGGCCGTCCATCCAGCCTACAAGGCCGTGGTCACGGTGCTGGCGCTGGGCGTGGTGCTGCCCTACTTCGGCACGCTCAACCAGTTCTATATCGAGATCGCCACCCAGGCGGGCATCTTCGCCGTGCTCGCACTCGGGCTCAACATCGTGGTGGGCTTCGCCGGCCTGCTGGACCTGGGGTTCGTGGCCTTCTTCGCGGTGGGCGCCTACCTCTGGGGTATTTTCAGCACGGGGCAGATCGGCGAGATCATCAGCGGAGCCCAGCCCGTGCCCAACCAGTGGTTCTTCGGCTTCCTGCTGATCGGCCTGCTGCTCGGCGCGCTCACCGGCGTGCTGCTCGGCCTGCCGGTGCTGCGCCTGCGGGGCGACTACCTGGCGATCGTGACGCTCGGCTTCGGCGAGGTGATCCGCGTGCTGGCGCTGAACCTGGACAAGCCGATCAATATCACCAACGGTTCCCAGGGCCTCCAGAATATCCAGCAGCCGGCGCTGTTCTTCGCCCCCTGGCTGCGCAGCATGGGCGTGACGTTGAGCAATAGCCAGCTGTATCAGCAGTACTTCTACTTCCTGGTGCTGTTGGTGCTGGCGGTGGCAGTGCTGCTGATCGGCAGGCTGAAGAAGTCGCGCATCGGCCGCGCTTGGGAGGCCATCCGCGAGGATGAGACGGCCGCGATCGCGATGGGCATCCCGCTCGTGCGCATGAAGCTGCTGGCCTTCGCTACCGGCGCCTCCTTCGCCGGGCTGATGGGCGTGGTCTTTGCCTCCAAGCAGCTCTTCATCAACCCGCCGACGTTCGATCTGATCCGCTCGATCAGCATCCTCTCGATGGTGATCCTCGGCGGTATGGGCAGCATCCCTGGCGTGATCCTCGGCGCCATCCTGGTGACGCTGCTCAACCTGCAGATCCTCCCGCGGGTGGCGAATGTGCTGCGCTTCTGGCAGCAGATGGGTGTGCCGATCCCGCGGCAGTTCGACCCGACCCAGTACCAGCGCATGCTCTTCGGCCTGCTGCTGATCCTGATGATGATCTTCCGGCCTCAGGGCATCCTCCCCGATGAGCGGCACAAGGAGGAGTTGCGCGACGACGACAGTGTGCCCGACGAGATCCAGCATCCGCAAACCCCCGACACCGAGGCGGAGGTTGGCCTGAAGTAGTGAGGGATACCAGCGCCGTGGCTCTGCTCGAAGCGAAGAATATCACCAAAGTGTTCGGCGGCCTCACCGCTGTGAATGATGTTACCCTCACGGTTGAGCGGGGCAGCATTGTGAGTGTGATCGGCCCGAACGGCGCCGGCAAGACGACGTTCTTTAACGTGCTCACCGGGATCTACAAGGCCGATAAGGGCTCGATCCGCTTCGATAACCAGAATCTCGACGGGCTGCGGCCAGACCAGATCGCCGCCGCCGGGATCATGCGCACCTTCCAGAATATCCGTCTCTTCAACAACATGACGGTGCTGGAGAATGTGCTCGTGGGCATGCACGCGCGGCTGAGCGCCGGGCTGCTGGGGGTGATGGCCAATACCGGGCAGGTGCGGGCCGAGGAGCGACGGGCCCGCGAGCGGGCCAGGGAGTTGCTGGCCTTCGTGAGGTTGGACGACAAGCGGGGCGACCTGGCGAAGAACCTGCCCTACGGCGATCAGCGCCGCCTCGAGATCGCCCGCGCCCTGGCGGGGGAGCCCAAGCTCATTCTGCTCGATGAGCCTACGGCCGGCATGAACCCGCAGGAGACGGCCGAGGCCACCGACCTGATCCGGCGGCTGCGGGACGAACGGGGCCTCACCGTGGTGCTCATCGAGCACGACATGCGCCTGGTGATGTCGATCTCCGAGCGGATCTCGGTGCTCGACTATGGCACCAAGATCGCCGAGGGCGACGCGGCCACGATCCGCAGCAACCCGCGCGTGATCGAGGCGTACCTCGGGAAAGGGGCGGCGGGATGAACGCAGCATGCAAAATGCGGCGGCAGTGATGTTACACGCTGCATTTTGCATTGACCGGGTACGACGATGAACCCTCGTCTACGCTTGATGGTCCTTCTAGTAGCGATCCTGCTGGTGATCGGCACGGTTGCGCTGCTGCTGCGGCCCGCGCAGGCGGAGAGCGGCCTGGCTGAGGCGCGCGCCCGCTGGGAGGCCGGCGCCCCGGCAAACTATCGGCTCCGCATCACCAGGCAGATGGGCGGTGGCGTCTGCAACCAGGAGATCATCGCCAGGGGCGACGAGATGACCGCGGTGGAGAACAACTGCCGCCAGCCCTCCAACTGGACTGTGCCGCGCCTCTTCGATTGGATCGCCGAGCTGCAGCGAGTGCCGATCCGCTGCTACCCGGGCCCGAGCCGCTGTGCCTGCCAGGGATCAACCTCCACCACGGTGCGCTACGATGAGAGCCTCGGCTTCCCGCGAGAGATCATCTATGAGTGGCGCAAACGGCCGAACTTCGCCCACCCCGCCTACTGGCAGTCGTTGTTCGATCGCAGCTTCGCCGGCTGCAACGCCGACCCCGACGGGCTGATCATTGTGCATGTCGCGCTGACCGAGGAGCCGTAGAGGAGCATCATGGCCTTACTTGAGTTGTCGAACGTTCACACCTACTACGGCAAAATCCACGCGCTGAAGGGCCTCTCGATGACGGTCGAGCAGGGCGAGATCGTGACCCTGATCGGCTCGAACGGCGCTGGAAAGAGCACAACGCTGCGGACGATCTCGGGGCTGCTTACGCCGCGGCAGGGCGAGGTGCGCTTCAACGGGAAGCGCATCGACAATGTGCCGCCCCACGAGATCGTTAAGCTCGGCCTCGCCCAGGCCCCCGAGGGGCGGCGGATCTTCCCGCGGCTCACGGTGCTGGAGAACCTGGAGATGGGGGCCTACCTGCACGATACCCGCAGCGCCAGGTATCAAGAGGACCTGGAGCGGGTCTTTACGCTCTTCCCGCGCCTGCGAGAGCGGGTGAGCCAGAAGGGCGGCACGCTCTCCGGCGGCGAGCAGCAGATGCTGGCGATCGGCCGCGCGCTCATGACCCGCCCCCAGATGCTGCTGCTCGACGAGCCTTCGATGGGGCTGGCGCCGGTGCTGGTTGAGCAGATCTTTGAGATCGTCAAGACGATCAACTCCCAAGGCACGACGGTGCTGCTGGTGGAGCAGAACGCCCTGCAGGCTCTCGGCATCGCTCACCGGGGCTATGTGCTCCAGAGCGGCGTGATCGTGCTCGAGGACAGCGCCCAAGCCCTGCGGGAGAATGAGATGGTGCAGAAGGCGTATCTCGGGCTGGAGTAGGCGCCAGGGCGGCGCCGCACCCCCGCCTTGGTGTCTGCGACGCGCGGCCAGCGGGGCGCTGTCCCCACCAATACGTACCACCTGCGCGGTGGGCGGAGATGCGAGCGGGCTCCGCCCCTCGCGCTCCCGGCTTGGCGGCGCCCCATGCCCCTACCACCTGCACGGTGGGTGAGGATGCGAGCGGGCTCCGCCCCTCGCGCTCCCCGCCAAGGGGGCGGCTGCCCCCTTGGAACCCCCGAAGCCGGCGGTCGCCAGCGCCGAGGACGCCATCGCTGCATGCCCCTCTGCGCCGAGAGCGGGAGTGGCAGTACCAGCGAGACGTCAGCGCCGGACCTGCTGCGGCAAATTCGGTACGGACTACGCTGTACGGGCTAGGCCATCGCCGCAAGCCCCTCGGCGCCGAGAGCGGGGGGAGCAGTACCAGCGAGAC
>DAOUGF010000355.1:0-8083 GCA_034429295.1 Chloroflexaceae bacterium | reverse complement strand
GGTGAGGGGATCAACATCAACGAAGATCGGCACGCCGCCCTCGTAGAGGATGGCATTGGCCGAGGCGATGAAAGAGAAGGGCGAGGTGATCACAAGGTCGCCGGGCGCGACCCCGGCGGCGATCACGCAGAGGTGCAAGCCGCTGGTGCCGGAGTTCACGCCGATGCCGTGGCGCACACCCGCGTAGCGGGCGACCGCCTGCTCGAAGGCGACGAGCTGAGGGCCGATGCTAAGAGTCGGGGTGCGGAGAACGGCGGTAACGGCGGCGATCTCAGCCTCACCGAGATCGGGCGAGGACATCGGGATTTGCATAGTGCTCATCAGCTCTTGATCCGTAGGGGTATGCTAGTAGGTTCTGGCTCGCCGAGATCGTAGAGATAGGCGGTGGCTGAGGGACTGCGCACCCGCTGAAGCTGGACGCCTTGGCTGTCGAGGAGATACAAGGCGAAGCGCTCCTCATCGATTCCATCACCGTCGTAGACGTGGGCGAACACCACCCAGGTGCGCCCGCTGAGGCCCGCTAACTCGCGCTGGAGGGCCACGAGGTCGTGGCGCACATTGGAGCCGTAGCGCACCACCGCGGAGTCGAGCCCGAGGCGCGGGGCATAGTAGCGCGTGGCCGGCTCGGCGCCGTAGTAGATGTAGACGCGATCGTCAGCGGCCCGATGCGCGCTCACATACTCCAGAACGGGACGCAGCTCCTCGCGGCCGGGCGCCACGATCAGCCCGCGGTCCTCGATCACCATGCCGGCGAGGAGCAGCAGGGCCATCACCGGCGCGAGCCAGGAGGCCAATGGGCGGGCGAGGCGATGGAGCGCGAGCAGGCCTTCCGCGACAAGGAGCAGGACGCCAGGGGCCAGGAAGATCAGGAGCCGCCCCTCGAACGGGTAATGGCGCAGCGCTGCGGCGGCGATCGTGAAGCCGATCGGCGCCACACACAGCGCGAGCGCCAGGCGGCCCGTGCGCGCAAGCGCCGCGACGCCGAAGAGGGCGAGGAAGGCCCCGGCGCCGATCAGGCTGAAGCCCGCCACATCGGAGCCAAAGAGCGCGAGGGGCTGCTCCAGGTACCAGCGCAGATCGCCGAGGGAGCGGGGCGGCAGCGGGGCAAAGTGATCGGACCAGTACGCCTGGAGGAAGCTGTTTTCTACGACGGGGCGGATCGTGAGCAGGTAGCAGACGACGAAGCTGGCCACCCACAATCCTAGCACCCCTGCGCGCCTGAGGAGCGCCGCCCTGTCGCGCCGGACGGCGGCGTGAGCGCATAACGCTACACCTACGCCGCTCGCCATCAAGATGGCCGGGTAGGAGCACCAGATGAGCAGGCTGCCGGCCAGGGCGGAGAGCGCAAGGGTGGCGCGGGTCGGCGTGCCAGCGAGTGCGACGCCCATGAGCAGGAAGATCAAAGCCACAAGCACATCTGGGCCATAGGGCTTCACCTCGGCGGCGTAGTAGAGCTCCGGACGGGAGAGGGCGAACGTCAAGGTGGCGAAGAGTACAGCCGAGGGGCTGAGAAGCCGCCGTGCGACGAGCACGAAGAGGGGCAGCGCCGCGAGGCTGCAGAGGAGCGCCACCAGCCGCAGCGCGGGCTCGCCGGAGCCAAAGAGCCAGACGGCAACGTGCTCCGTAAGCAGGTAGCCGAACGGCGCGGCCTGGTTATCGGACAGCGGCCGTGTGAGGCCAGCGAGCGGGTGCTCGAGCAGGGCGTTGGCCAGGAGAGCCTCATCGAGCCAGAGGGAGCGGTTTGCCAGGAAGTGGCGCAGGCGTAAGGCCGCGCCAAGCAGCACGGCCGACCAGATGCCGATCGTCGCCCAGGGCAACACGACCAGCCGCCGTCGCAGCATCGCCAGCCTGGCAAGGGCGAGCGCAGTGCCGCTCGATCGGGAACCTTCTACCGACATACGCACGCCTGACGCTATGGAGGGCCACAGAACAGTGGCTCCGCAGAGCCGAGGCCGTCGCTCAGGTTTGGAAGCTGGGCGGGCCGATCAGGGGCATCCAGATCCGCGGGCTCAGCTCGATGGGCGGTTGCGGGGCGTTGCCCTGGTTGGCGAACAGCTGGCATGGCAGCCCCGGCACAGCGCCGACGCCGCCGACAACCTGCCCCGCCCAGAGCTTCGCCATAGCCTCGTAGCCCTCCTGGGTAGGGTGAGTGCCATCGGCGAGTTGGGCTAGGTTGTTCTCAAAGTAGCTGTAGAAGTTCGGGCCGACGAGGACAGGGCGGAAGAGCGAGCCCTTAGTCTGCGCGATCTTCAGGATCTCCTTGTTGTAGTTGATGACGCGCTTCTTGCGATCTTCCAACTGTTCGGGCTTGACCGTGGGAAACTCGTTGTAGGGCACCGGCGAGAGCCAGATCGTCAGGCCGTAGCCTTCGCCGCGGAGCTTGTCGATCAGCAGAGAGAGATCGTTCCTGAAGTTTGTTACGGCCTGGCCATCGAAGGCATCGTTGGTGCCGAGGGCGATCACCAGGTAGCGGGCGTCGAGCTTCTCGATGTGGTCGCGATAGGCGGCGACCCGCGACTCGTAGAGGGCCGAATTCGGCGTGGGGAAGTCGGACGCGCTGCGCTTCCAGCCGAGGCGCAGGCCGCTGAAGCCATCGTTGAGGATAAAGATCGGCGCGCCGCTGCAGGCTGTGAGTAGATCGTTCAGGCTGGTCTGGTATCCACGGTAGTAGGCAGCCTGCCGATCGCCATTTTCGTTGTCGTACTGGAAGAAGTTCCGCCCATCAGCGCTGACGACAGGCGAACGCTCGGCGACAGTAACCGGATAGCCCGGCTCGCCGGCGCTAACCCGATCGCCGAAGACGCCGGCGGTGATCGAGTCGCCGATCGTAATGATGATCCGGCCAACGCCGAGCGGGTCGATACTATCGGCCGGCGTCGCGCTCAGGCGCTTGCCCTCCGCGTCGATCAGGTAGCCATCGAGGCGATACTCGCCATAGCCCGGCACAGTGAACTCAGCCACAAGCAGGGACTCTGGCGGGCCGAACACCTTCTGGCTGGCGCCTGCCAGCACGAACTCGACGCCCGCCGCAGGGCCCTGGTAGGCCCCGGTGACGCTGATGGTCGCGCTGCTCTGGATATAGGGGATAAAAAAGGTGTCGCCGGTGGAGTTGCGCTCCAGCTTATCTGGCATATTGCCATCAACCTGCAGCAAGCCCTCCGGCGTCAGGGTGCGACCCAGCACACCGAGGCTCAGCGCGGGATCTGTCTGCGCGAGGAAGCTATAGGTGCGCGACGCGGCATCGCCGCCGGGAGGCATGGCGGCGAGAATCTGGGCCGTGAGCACGCCCGTGGTCTGCTCCCAATGGGCCAGGTAGTCCTGACCGGCCACCAGTGTAACGTCGCCGCGGCGGATGGTGAGGGCGGGGCCTGGCCAATCGGTGAGCACAAAGCGCGGCGAGCGTAGGCCCATAGACTCGGGGAGGGTGATGCTGGCGCGGTCACCGGACACGGCGACCGCCACCGCCCCGTCGGCGGCGTCAGCGAGCCGGCTTCCCTCAGCGAGGGCCGCGGCGCTGGCGGGCGCGTCGCCCCGATCCTCGCCTGTCCAGGCATCGAGATAGAGCGCCCCGGCCTCCTCGCCGTCGAGCCGCAGGGCCGCGCCGGTGATGGCGTCCTCGCGGCGGGCGAGGGCAAGGCGGCCCTCCCCGGTCGAGCGAATGAACACCTGGCCGGCCGCCCAGATCGTGTAGCTCCGGCTCCAACCCGTGCCTTCCCACACAACCTGCACGAACACCGGCGTCGCCCGCTCCACCCGCCAGGCAGCGCGGCGGTTTTCGAGGCCGTGGAGCACGAGGGAGCGGCCCGCCACAAGGTTCTGCTGGCGCTGCGGGTCGCGGCGCAGGTCGTACCAGGCGGCGATGCCGGCCTCGTCGAGCCGCAGCTCGAAGCGGCCTGTGGAGCGCACGACGAGGGTGGTGCCATCGGCGGAAGGCTCCCTAGCAATGCTGAGGCCGAATGCTTGGGAGGCCTGCCGGCTGGGCGGGGCGGGCTGTGGCGCGGCGGATACGCCGTGGCCGGCGATAGCCAACGTGAGGAGGAACAGCAGGGTTACGAGCAACGTATGGAGGCGATAAATACGCATAGCTTTCGTGACCGAGTGGCTATGTAGAACCACTGAGATCTTTCGGTAAGCCTGGAGGAGCCACAACATTCGCCCCAGATCGCTCGTGTGGGGCAGGCGCTGTTCGGGGCGAAACCTTCAGCCTATAGAGGCGGCCAGGCCGCGCCGACGGGCGCCTACGGCTCGTGCTCGTGCCAGCCTGGAACCCGCATCTTGATCACCCTGGCGGGAACGCCTACAGCCGTGCAATTGGCCGGCAGGTCGCTGATCACAGCGGCGCCTGCGCCGACCACGCTCCACGCCCCCACGCTCACCCCCTGGATCGTACAGCTGCCGATGCCCAACTCAGCGCCTTCGCCGAGCCGCACGGCGCCGCCAAGGCTCACGCCGGGCGCGATCGTCACATAGTCTGCGAGCTGATCATCGTGGCAGATCGCGCTATTGATATTCACAATCACATGAGCGCCGATTGTAACATCCACATCGATGATCGCGCCAGGGTAGATAAAGCAGCCCGGGCCGATGCGCGCGCTAGGAGGCAGCTGCACGGACGGATGGACAAGGGTGGCGAAGGTGCGCACGCCGAGGGCGCTGAGGCGACGCACGATACGGCGGCGTAGAGCCGGCGAACCGATCGCCACGTGGGCCGCCACCTCATCGCGGCCGGCCAGCCAGCCCGTGCCACCAAGCAGCGGCAGATCGGAGAGGTGCTCGCCCTGTCTGGCCCGCTGATCGTCGAGAAAGCCGAGCAGGCGCCAGGTGGGCCGCTCGGCGTTGATGGCGGCGACCGTGGCGGCGGCCGCTCGGCCCACGCCTCCGGCGCCGACGATGACCAGATCAATCATAGGAGCCTTGGCGCTGGCTGCTACCGGTAAAGCGAGGCATGGTGACGTGGCCGTTCGCGCTCACGCCCTCGCGGCTCAGAACCACGGCAGCAGTGCGCCAGAGGATGGTGAGATCAAGCCAGAACGAGCAGTGCTCGACATACCACAGATCGAGGGCGAAGCGCTGCTCCCAGCTCTGGCAGTTACGGCCGTGGATCTGCGCCCAACCCGTGATCCCGGGGCGCACTTCGTGCCGGCGCCGTTGCTCAGGCGTATACAGCGGGAGATACTCCTTGATGAGCGGGCGAGGACCTATCAGGCTCATCTCGCCTTTGAGCACGTTCCAGAGCTCAGGGAGCTCATCGAGGCTAGTGCTGCGCAGCCATGCCCCGAAGGGAGTAAGGCGCTGTGCGTCGGGCAGGAGCGCGCCCGTATGGTCGCGGGCGTCCGTCATGGTGCGGAATTTATAGAGCGTAAAGAAGCGGCCATGAAGCCCTGGGCGCTCCTGGCGGAAGAGCACAGGAGCGCCCAGTTTGAGGCGAACCAGCGCCGCTACGATCAAATAGAGCGGTGAGAGCAAGAGCAGCCCGAGGCCGGCAAGTATGAGATCTAAGAGGCGTTTTCCGTAGCGTCGGTACACAACGAGCTCCCATCCGTGCTGCCACCGTGCGGATAGCGCCTCGCCTCTGCCGAAGCCAGCCGAGGGATGTGCAACAGCGGCGAGTGCAGGTGATAATGGCTTTAAAGGCAGGGTAGCGAGGTGCAGGGTACCGAACAGAGGTTGCAGCAGGATGATCATGAGCCGTTGAGCGCATTACTAATCTGTCACAAATAACAGAATATTAACGTTCAAGAGGGATTTGGCCTGCGGCGAGCTTGGTGACAAGGGTAATAAACTGCTGGGCATGCTGGGCGCGGTTGAAGTGCTGCACTACATAGGCGCGGGCCGCCTCGCCCATCGCGCGGGCGGCAGCCGGATCATCGGCGAGCTGGGCCACGGCCGCGGCGAGGGCAGCAGCGTTGCCAGGCGGCACAAACAGGCCGCCGCCAGCTTCCTCGATCACCTGGCGGATCACACCATCGATCGCGAGCAGCGTGGGCCGGCCGGCGGCCATATAGTCGAAGACCTTGTTGGGGTAGGTGGTACGAAAGAGCGGGATGTCCTGCAGAATGGCCAGGCAGGCATCGGAGGCCGCCAGCACTGTGCCCATCTCGCTTTTTGGGAACGGCCCGGCAAACGTCAGGTTCGGCAGACCCATCGCGCGGGCCCTGGCCTCGAGAGCGGCGCGCTCCTTGCCGTCGCCAACCAGCAAGAAGCGTACATCACGGCGCTCGCGCAGCAGTTCGGCAGCCTCCAGCACCGTCGTTAAGCCATTCGCCATGCCCATCGCGCCGGCATAGGTAACAACAAACTCATCGCCAAGCTCATAACGCCTGCGCAGCTCAGCGCCAGTCGCGGTGGGGTTGAACATCGCCGGATCAACGCCGTTGGGAATGAGGGCGATCTTCGGCTCAGGCAGGCCCTTCGCCAGCAGATAGTCGCGGTATGCGGGCGAGTTGACTAGGATCTGGCGGGCACGGCTGTAGAGAAAGCTCTCAAGCCCGCGGGAGAGCCAGATCAGCACGGGGTTTGTGAGCACGCCCATCTCGATCGCGAACGCCGGCCAGAGATCGCGCACCTCCAGCAGGAAGGGGCGGCGCCGGATAAAGGCTACCAGCCAGGCGGAGAGGGCCTGAAAGATCGGCGGCGACGTGCCCATCACTACATCGACGGGGCCAACCCGGAGCGCAACCAACGCCGACGAGCACATGAAGCTCAGGAAGGCGACGATGCGCCAGAAGAAGCTGCGATGGAGCGCAGGGTAGGCGTAGGCGCGGACGACTCGCACGCCCTCCAGCTGCTCCTCCAGCATCAGCCCGGCGCCAGCGCGGATCGGCTTGCCGGTCTGATAGTTCAAGTTGGCGGCGATGATCGTCACCTGATGGCCCTGGCGCACAAGCTGCCGCGCGAACTCGAAGTGGCGCGTGCCGCCTGGATCGTTCGGGCCGGCGAAGGCCTGATGGATCATCAGCAGATGCATGGGCGTATCCGGTAGGTACAGCTCAATCACCTGCTCAGAGGCGATCCTCCTCGTCGCCACCGAGCACAGCAGAGGCGATCAGATCGCCGGCGCCGCCGAGGGTCACGATCGCCTGCCAGCCGGCGCCGCGGATCACGATGGTCTGGCCGTCGGTCAGCAGCGCGCAGCGCTCCGGGCTGAGCAGGCTCCAGAAGCGGACGGAGGGGGCGCTGGCCGTAAGCGACAGGCTGAGTGCAGGCGCGAGGGCGTTGTAGTGCGGCGCCTCCCAACCTTCGGGGCCATCAGGCGCGGCGCGCACCAGCGAGGGAGCACCAATAGCGCCGATAGCGCCGCAGCGCAGGTAGTACGGCCCGGCCGGCGTCGTCAGCTGCAGCCGCGGCTCGGGACCGGCCTCGTAGGAATACTCGCTATCGGGCAGATGCCAGTGAAGCGTGTAGGTGTGAGGCGCTTCGCCCGTCAGGGCATCCACGACGAGCCAGGCGTGCTCGGCCAGCTTCAGCAGGGCACGGCGGTGGAGCACCGGGGAAGGGAGGCGGTTGTAGCCATCGTGGGCGCCCTCCCAGCAGACCAGCGCACCGCGCCGGCCTGTACGCAGGGGGCGCGCCTCGCCGCGGGCCCAGGGGAGCCAGAGAAAGCGGCCGGCGCGCTCCATCTGGCTCAGGCCATCAACCGTGACGCTATTGTGCTGCGCCGTCTCGCCAAAGCTCGTATCCCAGCTCACCCCGGCGTTGTAGCTGTAGGTGCCCGCGTCGCGAGCGATATTCTGGCCGCGCCACCAGAGATCGAGGTGGAGCAGATCGGCGTGGCCTGGTCGATCACGAAAGCCGCCGCAGTGGAGAAAGGCGAATCCACTCTCGCCCCTGATGGTGTGCAGACCGCTGACAGGGGCGCGGAGATGGTCGCGAGCGGGCGGCGCGAGGGGCGCGTGGAGCGCCTCGGGGCCGCCGAGCCAGAGGAGCTCCTCGTCCCAAGGCCCCGGCGGATACCAGCGAACGCCGTGGGTGAGGAAGGCCGCGGCCTGAAGGACTGGCCGGTAATCGTGAAACTCGCAGCCGCTGAGGGGGAGGGCGAGGGCGCCGTCATCGTTGCCATAGCGGGGCAGGCGGCCCGTCTCCG
>DAOUGF010000354.1:0-7630 GCA_034429295.1 Chloroflexaceae bacterium | reverse complement strand
CCCGCCTCGTCGGGCGGGTCGGCGGGGGCGTCGAGAAGGGCGGCGATGGTTGTTTCGACCTCGGGTGGCTCCAAGTCGGAGCGGGCGAGGGTGGCGTCGAAGTAGCGACCAAGGGCGTCGATGGTATAGTCGAAGGCGTCGCCCTCGTTCGGCACGAAGCCCTGGAGCAGCGCGAGGGTCATCGGCTCCTCGCCCTGGCGTTCGTACTCGATCGCGCCGGCGAGGGGCGGAGTGTTGGGGAAGCCCTGCTCCTCGGTGAGGAAGCGGCTCACCTCCAGGTCCGGGTTCCTGCCGAGGTCCACCTTGCGGAACAGCTTCATGATCAGCTGGCCGCCGAAGCTGAGCGAGGAGTTGCTCTGCTCGCCCCGCAGCAACTGGGGCTCGAGACTCTCCGTCTGGGCGAGGATGGCCCGCAGGGCGCGGGTGGGGAGGCCGCTGAGCTCGCCGCCCGAGGCGCCCTTGAGCCGGCGCCGCGAGAGGATGAGGTCGAGCAGAGCGCGGGCGAACTCCCTCTCGCCAAGCGGGTCGTAGATCACGCCCGGCTCCTCCTGGTCCGGGCGCACCTTGAGGCGGGCAACCACGATGTTGCGCTGCTCGGCGAGGAGTTGGGCCGCATGCTCGCCGGTGGCGTAGGCCATGGGGAGCAGGTAGTTCTCGGGGTTGCCCTCGGTGTACTGCACCGTGGCGAGCTCCAGGTAGGCCACGCCCTCGCCGAAGGGGAGCATGATGCTGTCGATGAGGTTGACGCTCTTGATCTTCCGGGTCTTGGAGCCGAACCAGCGGCGCGGCCGCAGATACTGGGGCAGAACCCGCTCCAGTTGCACCTGGCGGCCATCGTAGAAGATCGCGTCCCAGGAGCCGGCGTTGATCGTCAGCAGGGGCGGCTCGGCGAGATCGCCGTCGCCCTCAACCCGTTGCGGCACCAGCGAGAACCAGTAGAAGGAGTGGGGGCCGAGGGTGATGAAGTAGGGCAAGTCACCCACGGCGGGGAACTCAACCTGGCCGAACATCTCCACCGGCACCATACCCTTATAGGCCGAGAGATCGAGCTCCACGCCCTGCACGAAGCGCGAGAGATTCGCCAGCACGAGGATGGTCTCGTCGCCGTAGCGGCGCACGAAGGTCAGCACCTTGCGGTTCTCCGGGTGTAGGAACTCCAGCGTGCCACGGCCGAAGGCCTGGTAGCGCTTGCGCAGCGCGATCAGGCGCTTCATCCACCAGAGCAGCGAGTGCTGGTTCGCCTGCTGGTTCTCGACGTTGACCATCTCGTAGTGGTACTCGGGGTCGGTGATCACCGGCAGATACAGCTTCTGGGGATTGGTCCGCGAGAAGCCGGCGTTGCGATCGCCCGTCCACTGCATCGGGGTGCGTACGCCGTTGCGGTCGCCCAGATAGATGTTGTCGCCCATGCCGATCTCGTCGCCGTAGTAGAGCACCGGGGTGCCGGGGAGCGAGAAGAGCAGGCCGTTCATCAGCTCGATCTTGCGGCGGTGGTTGTTGAGCAGCGGGGCGAGGCGGCGGCGGATGCCGAGGTTGATGCGCGCCTGTGGGTCTCTGGCGTAGACCCGGTACATATAGTCGCGCTCCTCGTCGGTGACCATCTCCAGGGTCAACTCGTCGTGGTTGCGCAGGAAGATCGCCCACTGGCAGTTCTCGGGGATGGTGGGCGTCTGCCGCATGATGTCGATGATGGGGAAGCGATCCTCCTGATGGAGGGCCATATAAAGGCGGGGCATCACCGAGAAGTGAAACGCCATGTGGCACTCGTCGCCGTCGCCGAAGTAGGCGATCAGATCCTCCGGCCACTGGTTGGCCTCGGCAAGGAACATGCGGCCGGGATACTTGGCGTCAATATGGCGGCGGAGCTTCTTGAGGAACTCGTGGGTTTGGGGCAGGTTCTCGCAGTTGGTGCCCTCGGCCTCGTAGAGGTAGGGGATGGCGTCGAGGCGCATCCCGTCCACGCCCATATCGAGCCAGAACTCCATCGCCTTGATGATCGCCCGGTGGACGGCCGGGTTCTCGAAATTGAGATCGGGCTGGTGGGAGTAGAAGCGGTGCCAGTAGTAGGCCCCCGCCACTGGATCCCAAGTCCAGTTACTGGTCTCGAAATCCTTGAAGATAATGCGGGCATCCTTGTACTTCTCGGGGGTATCGGACCAGACGTAGAAGTCGCGGTAATTAGAGCCGGGCCTACTGCGGCGGGCGCGCTGGAACCAGGGGTGCTGGTCGGAGGTGTGGTTGCAGACGAGCTCGGTGATCACCCGCAGGCCGCGGCGGTGGGCCTCGCGGATGAACTGCCTTGCGTCGGCGATGGTGCCGTAGGCAGGGTGGACCTCCGTGTAATCGGCGATGTCGTAGCCGTCGTCCTTGAGCGGCGAGGGATAAAAAGGCAGCAGCCAGATCGCGGTGATACCGAGGTCCTGCAGGTAATCGAGCTTAGAGGTGAGGCCGCGGAAGTCGCCGATGCCATCGCCGTCGCTATCGGCGAAAGCCCGCACATGCACCTCGTAGATCACGGCGTCCTTGTACCAGAGAGGGTCGTCCGCGAAGATCTGCGGCGCTTTGCGCGGCCTGGGCTGCTGTAAGGTTGTCATGGTCTCCTGCTGGCTATGGCCGATGCCCTCGTCCTATGGTCGGCTCGTGCTCTGCGGGCGCCTGTCCCGCCCTCCGGCTCGTGCTCTGCGGGGCGCCGCCAAGGCCCTCCCTAGCTAGGGCTGGCGGCGCATGCCAGCCGCCGAGGCCGGAGAGCAGCCTTGCAAGCTCCACGCCAGGCGTTACTTTCGCGTTTTCTTTCGCGTCTTCCCTTTCGCGTACTTCGCGCCTTCGTTTCGCGTTATTCGCCCCGTTTCGCGTGTTTCGCGATCCAAACGCCCCCCGAGCCACGAGCCCCGCGCACCGCGGTGGCCTGTCGGCGCTAAGAGACGGCCCCGCCGAGGGCGCCAGTGGTATAGCCCAACGGGGCTCCTCAGGCGCGGCCTGGCGGAAGCGACGGGAGCGCGCCCTTGCGCCCCCGCCTACGCAAAATACTCGAACCCGGTGGCGTCGCGCACCCGACGGCGGATGCGCAGGATATGCACCGGCATCACGTGAGGGTTCAACTCCACATAGTTGAACTCGCCGCCCCAGAGGAAGCGCTGGTCGCTGATCAGGTCGTGGGCCTGGTAGCTGCCCTCGAGCCCCCACTCGGCGGTGGGGATCTGCACCCAGCCGGCCTGGGTATTGGTCGGATCCAAGTTCACCACCACCAGCACGATATCGCTGCCGTCGGGCGAGACCTTGCTGTAGGCGATCAACTGGTCGTTCTCGACATAGTTATTGTCCACCCGGTGGAAGCGGATCGAGTCGTTGCGCTGCAGCGCCGGGTGCTCCTTGCGGATGCGGTTCAGGCGGGCGATGAAATGCCGCAGGCTACCCGGCTCATCCAGGTTCCAGTAGTGGATCTCGTACTTCTCCGAGTCGATATACTCCTCGCGGCCCTCCACCGGCACGTGGCGCATCAGCTCGTAGAGCGGGCCGTACATGCCCCAGCTGGCGCTCATCGTGGCAGCCATGGCCGCGCGGGTGATGAAGGTGGCTCGGTGGCCAGGGTAAAACTGCGGCGTGAGAATATCGGGCGTGTTGGGCCAGAAGTTCGGGCCGAAGAACTCAGCGACCTCGGTCCGGGTGAGCTCCTCCATGTACTGGGTGAGCTCCCACTTCTGCGTGCGCCAGGTGTAGTAGGTGTAGCTCTGGGTAAAGCCGAGCTTGGCCAGGTTATACATCCCCTTGGGGCGCGTGAAGGCCTCGGAGAGGAAGATCAGCTCGGGGTGGGCCTGCTTCAGCTCGCCGATGCACCACTCCCAGAAGCGGAAGCTCTTGGTGTGCGGGTTATCCACCCGGAACACCGTCACGCCCTGCTCGATCCAGTACTCGAAGATGCTCTTCAGCTCGCGCCAGAGGCCCTGCCAGTCGCTGGACTCGAAGTCGAAGGGGTAGATATCCTGATACTTCTTGGGCGGGTTCTCGGCGTACTGGATGGTGCCGTCCGGGCGGGCGCGGAACCACTCGGGGTGCTCGCGGACGTAGGGGTGATCGGGCGCACACTGGAAGGCGATATCGAGAGCCACCTCGATGCCCATCGTCTTCGCCACCCGCACCAACTCGCGGAAATCCTCCAGCGTGCCGAGCTCGGGGTGGATGCTCTTGTGGCCGCCCTCAGCGGAGCCGATCGCCCAAGGGCTGCCCGGATCGCCCGGCTGTGCGGTGACGCTGTTATTCTTGCCCTTGCGGAACTCGCGCCCGATCGGGTGGATGGGCGGCAGGTAGAGGATGTCGAAGCCCAGCTCGGCCACGTAGGGCAGCCTGGCGATCACATCCTTGAAGGTGCCGTGGCGGCCCGGCTCGGGCGCGGCGGAGCGGGGGAAGAGCTCGTACCAGGCCGAGAAGCGGGCGAGCGGGCGGTTCACCTCAACCTGCAACTCGCGCTCGTAGCTGCTCGCGAAGCGGCGCGGCAGGTAGGTCGCCATAAGCGCTGCCAGCTTCGGGTGGAAGGCGGCGGTATGATCGCCGGCCCGCAGGCCTTGTTCATAGCCCCGCAGAGCCGCCGCATCCGCCTCAGGGGCGTGGGCCGCGGCCTCGGCCACCAACTCAGCGCCGATCAGCAGGTCCACGCTCACATCCTGGCCGGCCTCGACGCGCTTATGGAGCTGATGCTCCCAGGTGCCGAAGCGATCCATCCAGCCGACCACGGTGTAGCGGTAGCGCCCGAGCTCGCCGACGGCGAAGCTGCCGCGCCAGCGGTCGTTCACCAGCGGCTCCATAGGCGCTTCGCGCCAATCATCGTCGCTCGGGCCGCGGTAGCGGATCGCGCAGGCGATCACATCGTGGCCATCGGCGAAGGCGTCGCACTCAACGACGATCGTGTCGCCGACCACGCGCTTGATCGGGTAGCGCCCACAATCGATCTCTGGCGTTACCCGCTCGATCACCACCCGGCGGCGGCCCTCGCCGATTGCTGCGGACAGTCCGTTAAGGGCGGGTGCGGTCTGCACAGGCGCGCCCGCTCTGGGCTGTTTCGCCTTCGTCGGCATGGCAGCTCCCTGCTGTTTTGCGCTCACTATGTCCCTGCATTCTACAGAAGGCAGTTTACCGTGTCAAACATGGCGCCGGGCTTGCAGCGCATGGCCATGCGGCAAAATGTGTGCCAGCCAAGACGGGTTGAGCTCATCGCCCGTCTTGGCTGGCACGCCCTCTCTCGCTCCCTGCGCGCTACTCCAGGGTAATGTCGAGGCCGATGTCGAGGGCGCGGGCCGAGTGGGTGAGCGCGCCCACGGAGATGTAGTCCACGCCGGATTCGGCGACGGCCCGCACCGTCTCCAAGGTGATGCCGCCGCTGGCCTCGGTCAGCGCCCGCCCGCCGATCGCGGCCACGGCGGCCCGCAGTTGCTCCGGCGCCATATTGTCGAGCAGGATCATGTCGGCGCCGGCGACCGCGGCCTCGACGGCCTGCTCAACCGTCTCCACTTCCACCTCAACTCGTACCATCGGGCCGACGGCCTCGCGCACGCGCCGCACCGCCGCGGCCAGGCCGAGGCCTTGGGCGGCGAGCACGGCGAGGTGATTGTCCTTGAGCATCACGCCGTCGTAGAGCCCAAAGCGGTGATTGGTGGCGCCGCCCACCCGCACGGCGTACTTCTCGAGCGCCCGCAGGCCCGGCGTGGTCTTGCGGGTGTCGAGAATGCGGGCGCCCGTGCCGGCTACCGCCTCGACATAGCGAGCTGCCAACGTGGCGATGCCGCTCATGCGCTGCAGCAGGTTGAGCGCAACCCGCTCGCTGGTGAGGATGCCGCGGGCCGGACCGCTCACCGTGGCCACAGCCTCACCGCGGGCGATATGGGCGCCCTCGGCGGCGTGCTCTTCCAAGACCAAGGCCGGCTCCACAGCCGCGAGCACCGCCCGCAGCACGGGCAGCCCGCAGAGCACGCCGGGCTCGCGGTAGACGAAGCGGGCCGTGGCACGGGCGGCGGCTGGCACGGCCGCGAGCGTAGTCAGGTCGCCGGCGCCCACATCCTCCCGCAGCGCCCGCTCCACTACCTCACGGATCAGATCAGGGGCGAGTTCGATCATCGCAGTGTTCCTCTTTTTTTCATGCTGAGCTTTTGCTCATTGGGGGGCGCGATACGGCGGCACAGGCCGGCTCGTATCTTCTGATAGGAGATCAGCGGCGCGCCAGAGGTATCGTATGATGGCTGACAGAGCAGTTCAAGCCGGTGCGATCCCTCTTTGGCGCGGCCGCCGAGCGCGGGCCGCAGCGAGCGAGGCTATGGCAGGTCAACACCCATTGGCGACGACCAGTGATCAGGATCTCCTCAGCCACGCGGCCTCCGGCGACACCCACGCCCTCGGCGTCCTCTACGATCGCTACGGGCGCCTGGTCTTCGGCGTGGCCCTGCGAGTTACCGGCGACCGAGGCGCCGCCGAGGAGGTGACCCAGGACACCTTCTTGCGGCTCTGGCAGCATGCCGCGAGCTACTCCGCCAGCCTCGGCAGCCTGCCGGCCTGGCTGCTGACGATCGCCCAACGCCGGGCGATCGACGAGCTGCGCAGCCGGCGGGGCACCATCCGCCGCCGCGAGATCGCGCTCCCCGGCACGTTGCCTGAGCATCTTGCCCTCGATCCGGCAGCCCTCAGCCAGCTGCGCACCGATCTGCAGAGCGCGCTGCAGGAGCTGCCGCCGGCGCAACGAGAGGCGATCGAGCTCTGCTTTTTCGGTGGGCTCAGCCGCCAGGAGATCGCGCAGCGCACCTCCAGCCCGCTTCCGACCATCCACACCCGGCTGCGCTTGGGTCTCGATAAGCTCAGGGCGATCCTGCTGCGCGACGAGCGCCAGGGCACCGGCGACGGGATGTAGGCGACGATGAGCACGTTACCAAACATGAAACCCTCCAAGCTCCCGTGCGACGATGTCGCGACCGCCCTCGCCGCACTCGCCCTCGGCGCCGAGCTCGACCAGGATGAGCAAGCGCTGCTGCTCGCCCACCTGCCGCTCTGCGAGCTCTGCCGCCGGCGCCTCGACGAGTACGCCGCCGTCGCCCAGCGGCTGCCGCTCGCCGCCCCCGAGGCCGAGCCGCCGCCCGAGCTGCGGGCCAGGATCCTCGCCGCCGCGCGGGGTGAACGTGCAGCAGTGAGCAGTGAGCAGGCCAGGCAGGAGCCGGAGTTGCTGGATTCCCACGCCGCACGTCCCACGTCGCGCTTCTCCTGGCGGCGCCTGCTGGTCCCCGGGCTGGCGCTGGCCCTGCTGATGATGACCATGCTCAGCCTGGGGTTGGGGTTCCAGGTCACCCGGCTTGCGGCGTCGATCGAGCAGCAACGGGCCCAGAGCGCCGCCAACGGCCGGCTGGTGATCGCCGCCTTCGGCAACGACGATGCGCTGGAGTCTACGCTGCTGCCGTCCGAGGGAGGCGGCGACGGGTCGGCCAGAGTATTCATCTCGCCGGGCGAGCCGGCGGTGGCTCTTTACGCCCGCAAGCTGCCCCAGCTCCCGCCCGAGCAGGCCTACCAGCTCTGGATCGCCCACGACGGGCGGACGATCAGCGCGGGCACCTTCGCTGCCAGCGAAGAGGGGCGGGCTTGGCGCGCCCTCAGGCCACCC
>DAOUGF010000353.1:0-21690 GCA_034429295.1 Chloroflexaceae bacterium | reverse complement strand
AGGGTTGCCATCTGCGGGCCTTTCTCGCCTGAAATGGCGCGGAGGTGGGGAATTCCCCACCTCCGCGCCATTTCAGGCGAGAAAGGCCCGCAGATGGCAACCCTTGATATGAGCAGCCCGGGCGAGCTGCGGCTCGTGCTGCGAGGCGCTCACGAGAACGCCATCCTCAACACGCTCCGCCACTGGCCCCACTGGAGCAGGGTCGAGGTCGAGCGCGACCCGGCAGACCAGAAGCAGTGTCTGTCGGTCACCCTGATCGCCGACCGCAGCCAGGAGACGACGATCCGCGAAGTGCTGCGGCGAAGCTTTCGGATGACCTTTCCCCCCGAGGGTGGCGACCAGACGCTCACGCTGGAGCCCCCGCCCGAGCGGGTGCGGCGTCGCCCTGGCCCACACCCCAAATAAAGCAGCCGGGTCGCTCACCAGGCCGGCATCCAGCACCGCAGCCTTCATCACCTGCGGAGCGTCTGGTAGGAAGTTAGGAGAAGCCAATGTCTGGCATCAGGCTCTCACTGTATGAGACGGCGGATTGGGGCGCCCGGATCGCGGGGGAGGCCCACGCTCGCCACGATGCCGACGGTACGCTCTTGCTCGATGAGGTGCGAGTCGAGGCGGTGCGCCACAGCGGGCACTTTAGCGTGCTGAGCTGCGCGGACGGAAGCACCAAGGTGGTGCTGACCAGTTTTCTCCGGCTGGTGCCTGATCCGCGCCGGAGCGCTCAGTAGCTGCGGCATTGGCCCGGGCGATCGAGCCGAATTGGCCCTTGTGCCTGCGCCCCTCGCTTGCTAGGATTCCTCATCCCGTCCAGAGTTTCTTACGAGGGATCCAAGAGCGCCATGGAAACGATCTATCTCCTTGGCTCGGGAGCTATCGGCTTTCCCCTGGCTGCCTACCTCAGCAATGCGGGCAGGCGCGTGGTCGCGGTCCGAACAAGCAGGCATGATGTGCCGAGAAGCACGATAACGGTGACGGTGCAGCACGGCGCGCAGCGGATCCAGGCGGCGATCGAGACCGTCTCCCTCGCCGGGCTGACTCAGCTGAGCGGGATCATCGTCGTCGCCACAAAGGCGTACGCAAACGAGGCGCTGGCCCAGGCGCTCAAAGCCAGAGGGGCAACCGGCCCGCTGGTGCTCATGCAGAATGGCGTCGGCGTCGAGCGGCCATTTCTCGCCGCGCAGTTCGCCCCGATCTTCAGGTGCGTTCTGTATGTCACCAGCCAGGCGCTAGCCGAATACGAGTTTGCCTTCCGCCCGGTCACCGCCTCGCCGATCGGCCTGATCAACGGCAGCGAGGAGGAGCTGCAGCGCTGCGTCGAGGCGCTCACAACCGAGGCCTTCCCATTCCGCTCCGAGGCGAGCATCCAGCGCGAGGTCTGGAAGAAGGCCATCGTCAACTGTGTCTTCAACTCGATCTGCCCGCTCCTCGACGTTGACAACGGCATCTTCGCCAGGGACGAGACAGCGGCGAACCTGGCGAGGGAGGTTGTGAGGGAGTGCGTCACGCTGACGGACCGGCTCGACCTCGGGCTCAGCGAGCATGAGCTGATGGAGCAGATCCTGCTCATCAGTAAGCGCTCTGAGGGCCAGCTCATCTCAACGCTGCAGGATCTACGGCATGGCAGGCCAACAGAGATCGCCTACCTCAACCTCGAGATAGCCCGGATCGCGGCTTCGCTCGAGCCGAAGCTGCTGTTGCCGCGCACCGAGCTCCTCGGGCAGATGATCGTAGCGAAGTCGTCGTTGGCGAAGTGAATCAAGCGGCCGCGCGTTCTGGGGAAGCCGGCACCCTCGGCCTCACCTGATCTTCAGCGGTGGCCCTTGAGTGACGACCGACCACAGACGACGGACCACGGCCGGGTCGTTGCTCGTCGGTCATCGCTAGTCCGCCGGCTGGTCGCCGATCCAGCTGAGAAAAGGGATTCTGTGACGCCGTTCCAGTCGCCCGCGTTCCGCCGACTGTGGTGCTCGGGTGTGACCGCGACCGCGGCCTTGGGCATGGAGCGCACCGCCACCTCCTGGCTGGCCCTCGAGACGGGCGGCGGGGCGGTTGCCGTCGGGCTGAGCTTCGCGGCGCGCATGCTGCCCTCGCTGCTGTTCGGCCTGGCCGCCGGGACGATCGCTGACCGCGCCGACCGGCCACGCCAACTCCTGGCCGTCGCAGGGGCGGCGCTGCTGCTCATGGCGGGATTCGGCTGGCTGGTGGGAACGGCGGGCGCCCAGGTATGGCAGGTACTCGTCTTCGCCTTCGCCGCGGGCTGTGTGCAGGTGTTCGACACCCCGGCGCGTCAGGCGCTGGTGCTGGACACGGTGCCGCGGGAGGCGGCGCTGCGCGGGCTCTCGCTGACAGCCCTGGCCGCCCGCTGCTCCACCGCTCTCGGCGCCTTCGGCGCCGGGCTGCTGATCCCGGTGGCCGGCGTCGCCGGGAGCCTCCTGGTGGCCGCGGGCCTCTATGGGCTGACTGCGGCGGTGGTCGCGCCGCTGCGGGTAGCGCAGGAGCATCGCAGCCAGGGCAAGCCGCCGCCGTTCCGCGAAGCCTTTCGCGAGGCGGCCCGACTGATGCTCGATATCCCGGTCCTGCGAACACTGGTGCTCGCCGGCGTTGTCTGCGAGGTGTTCGCCTTTTCCCATCTCACGGCGTTGGCGCCCTTCGCTGAGGAGGTGCTCGACGCCGGGCCCGCGGGCCTGGGCGCCCTCAACGGCGCGGCGGCGGCCGGCGGGGCGATCGCGGTAGCGCTGCTGGCCCTCCTGCCGCTGGGCAGCCGGCGCGAGCCCTTACTCAGTGTGACCTTTCTCCTCTACGGACTCTCTATCGTGGGGTTTGCGCTGACCCGCAGCCTCGCGCTTGCGAGCGCTGTGCTGCTCCTCGTCGGCTGCTGCGCCGCCGCCTTCGATGTGCTCCAGCAGACGCTCATCCAGATGGCCGTGCCTGACGCACAGCGCGGGCGCGCTGTGGGGATCTGGGTGCTGAGTATCGGCTCGGCGCCCTTGGGGCACCTGGAAATGGGGCTGCTGATCGCGGCCCTCGGCGTTCCGACCGCCCTGCTCATCAACGGCGCCGTGACGGTGGTCGCCGCGATGGTACTGCTGGCCCACGCACCGGACTATCGCTGGAGCTGGCGCCGCGCTCCGTGAAGGGCAACACCGGATGGTCTTCCACGGCGCGCTGGCCGCTCAGCGCTATGATGGGCGCGGCCCTTGCGCCCGCCGCTCCGGCTGACCCTGGCGCGGGCTCACCACCGTGCGGTAGGCCTGCTCCGCCTCACGAAGGAGGCGCGCCGCGGCCTCATCAGAGATGTACGATGGCGTTGGAGCCGAGGTGCTGAACGAGGGCCGGCCAGAGGAGCCCCTCGAGCTTCTGAGGAGGCGAGCGCCGAGGAGGCCCACCACGAAGGCGCCGCCGAGGAACAGCAACGGGTCGCTTCGAGCCAAGCGCGCGGCATCACCCCGCAGGCTGCGGAGATCGGCGGCGCGCAGATAGTCGGAGAGTTGGGCGACGCGAGCGGCGGCCCGCTCAGCAAAGCGCGCGGCAGGCGCCTGATCCTGCCGCTGCAGCTGGTGGCCTGTCGCCCGTAAGCCCTCGGCAAGGGTGCCGAGCCGCTCGACAGCGCGCTCCCTCGGCTGCGCGAAGAGCCGCTTCGCGGCGCTCCCGGGCAACTCCGTATGCTCGAAGGCCTGATGCGGCGTCGCTTGGGCAGGCATCCGGCTGGCCTGCGAGGCCTCGTCTCCTCTCCCCGAGGGGAGGTCGTCCTCCTTGATCTGTTCACGCTCGGTCATACGGCTTCTCCTCTCAGGCCTGACGGCAGCCCCGCGCCAGGGAGTATGCGCCTGCTCGGTGACGCAGCGGCCGAGTCGCTACGCCGGCATGCTCCGTTGGACAGCACGTCCCGTTCCAGCGCGAGCTGAGGCAGCCCCCAGCTGACTGAGCGAGAGGGAGCCAAACCCGCTCAACGACGTTATTAGCCCCGGGCTGGAATAGTTCTTGCTGCCAATCGGCCGGATCGCGCGCTGCAGCTGTATTCCACGCCACGAGGGGCTATGTCGGCACAAGCGGTGCGAACCTGGCGCGCCGACGGCGCTGGCCTGTGGCTGCTCCTCGCGGGGGCGAGCTCGGCCGTGACCTACGCGGCCGTGATGCGCAGCCTCCCCTTGGTCGGCCTCTACACCAAACCGCTCCGCAACCTGAACAAGATCCCGCCCGGCATGTGGCCGGCAGCGCTGCTTGCCGTCAGCGCCGTGGTGCTGCTGTTCGGCGCCTACGCGCTCGGCGCCACCTGCGCCGGGGCGGCGGCCCGCTCGCGCCTTACGCGGCTCCTGCTGTTGGGCGCGCCGCTCCTCTTCGCCGGGCTGCTGCTGTTCACCTACCCCCTCACCTCGACCGATATCTACGACTACCTGTTCAGGGGGCGCATGCTCGCCCACTACCAGGCGAACACCTTTCTCGTCAAGCCGCAGGAGTTCCCCGACGATCCGCTGCTGCGCTTCGTGGCCTGGAGGCATGTCGTCACCGCCTACGGCCCGCTCTGGGAGGGCGCAAGCCTGCTCACCGCGCGTCTGGCGGGCGAGCGGCCCGGCGCGCCCCTCACATCAGCCATGCCCCAACTCCTGCGTCTGCTCTTCGCCTACAAGCTCCTGGCCCTGCTGGGCTTTCTGCTCTGCGGCGCGGCGATCTGGGCCGCTACGGGCGGCGAGCGACCCGAGCGGCGCTGGCAGGCGATCTATCTCTGGCTGTGGAATCCGCTCGCGCTCTGGGAGATGGTCGGGGCGGCCCACAACGACGTCTGGATGCTGCTGCCGGTGGTGCTCGCCATCGCCGTGATGCGCGGCTGGCAGAGCGCCCAAGCCCAGAGTGAGCCGCCCCAAGGAAGCAGAGCATCGCTCAGCGATCTGCTGCTGCCCACCGCAGCCTTACTGCTGATCGCCATCGGTGGGCTCGTCAAGTTCGCCGTGCTGATGCTCGGGCCGGCGGTGCTCGCAGCCGTGCTGCGCCGGCAGGCCGGCTGGCGCCCGCGGCTGGCGGTGACGCTGCTGGCGGGCGGGCTCTGCGCCGCCCTGGCGGCCGCGGCATACGCGCCCTTCTGGTCGGGCTGGGAGACGCTGCAGAACGTGCGCGACCGCGGGGAGCTGTTCAATGTCTCATGGCTCACGGGGCTGCGCTCCGCGCTGTTGCAGACAATGCCTGAGGAGCAGGCCGACCGCATGGCGGCCCTGAGCGGCGCGCTGCTGCTTGCCGCCGGCTCGCTCGCCGCGGCTTGGGCGGCCTGGCGGCGCCCCGATGCGCTCCCACGCCACCTGCTCGGCCTCATCCTCTGGTTCCTGCTCGTCTGCAACCCCTGGTTCATGCCTTGGTACGCCGTGTGGGCTCTGCCGCTGGCCGCGCTGCTGCCGTGGCCGAGCCGGGTCTGGCGGGCGGTGAACCTGCTCTCGATGCTGGCCCTCTCCTACTATGTGCTCGACGGCCTGGTGATGGAGCAGCTCGGCTTCGCGCAGAAGTCGTTCGGGCGCGAGGCGCTGCTCGCGGCGCTGATCTACGGGCCGCCACTGCTCCTGCTCACTTGGCCCCGGCGCGAGGCAGCGGCTCAGGGGATCGAGGCGGCCCGGCTGGCGCTCTGCGGCCTGGGGATGACGGTGATCCTGCTGGGCTTCACCTGGCGCTACCCTCTAGTGGCCAACAGCGGCGGGCTCACCGACATCGGCAAGCTCTCCAGCTACGGCCGCGACGAGTTCGCCGGCTTTGTGGTGGGCATGGCGGCGCTCTTCGCGCTCTACTGCTACGGGCTCCAGGCCTGCCGGCGGCTGCCTGCCCGCCGCGCCCTGCCGCTCGTCTTCGCGCCCGGTGCGCTCATGGCCAGCGCGCTCGTGGGCATGTACCCCACGAACGCGATCGACGTCTTCCTCTACGCCGCGCGCTCGCGGCTGCTCACCAGCTACGGCGCCGACCCGAACGCGGTGCCGCTCGACCGCTTCCCCGACGATGTGTGGGCCAGATTCACGACGAGCGAGTGGGCCGACAACGTCTCACCCTACGGCCCGCTTTGGAACCTGGTTGCCGCGCCGATCACGGCCCTGGCCGGCGAGCGCATGCTGGTCGCAATGCTCGGCTTCAAGCTGCTGATGCTGGCCTGCCTGTTGCTCAGCGCCTGGCTCGTCGCCCGCATCCTGGCCCGGGCGAGGAGCGACGCCGGGGAGGGCCCGAGCCCGGCGGCCGGGGCGCTGCTCCTGCTCTGGAACCCGCTTGTGCTCTGGGAGGGTGTGGGGAACGGCCACAACGACGTGCTGCTGCTCGTACCGCTGCTGCTCGCCCTCTGGGCCTTCGCCGCCCGCCGCCGCCTGCTCGTGCTACCGCTGCTGCTCGTGGCCGCGCTGCTCAAATACGTCACGCTGCTGCTCATCCCGCTGGCTGCCTTGGCTCTGTGGCGCAGCGCCGACACCTGGGACGGGCGACGACGGCTGGCTGCGGGCAGCCTCGGCCTCTGCGCGCTTGTACTGCTCGTGGGCTTCGCCCCGTTCTACAACCCGGCGGCGATCGTCCAGAGCATCATCGAGCAAGGGCGGACGGTGGCGACCTCGCCTGGCGGCGTGATGGCGGGGCTGCTCGATGAGCGGCTGCCTCGCGACGCGATCCTGGCGTGGGCGCGCTCTCTTGGAGCCTCCGCCTTGCTGCTCATCCTCTCCGCGTTGGCCGGGCTGGTGTGGCGCCAGCCGACGCGCCTCCCGCGGGCCTGCTTCGAGGCGCTCTTCGCGCTGCTCATGCTCGCCACCCTCAACCTGCGGCCCTGGTACATGATCTGGCTTGTGGCCCTCGCCGCGATCCTCCCCTCGCCATGGCCGGCCCGCCGGGCGGTGGCCTGGTCGGCGGGCGGCCTGGCCCTCTACGCCTTCCTGATCTGGGTGGAAGCCTGGTGGAAACCCGGTCCCGACATCATCGGGCTGCTGGCGGTGCTGCTGTTCGTGGGCCCGGCCGCGCTGCTCACCGTCGCGGAGCTAGCCTCGCGGCTGCGCAAGGCGCGGACCCGCGCCCAAAGCGGCGCGGGCCAGCCCTGGCGCTCTACGCCGTCCTCGTGGCCCTGAGCGCGCCGGACGAGAGGAGGGTTGGATCGCGAATGACGCGAAATGAGGCGAAAAACGCGAAACGAAGGTGCGAAGGCGCGTTACGAAGTGGCGCGCAGCGCTTAACAGAAGACGCGAAAGCTGACGCGCAGCCAGCGGCACGACGGGCATTACCTGCTCTCGGCGCCGAGGGGCATACAGCGATGGCATCCGGACTGAGGCGGGCGTCGGCTTCGGGGGTTCCAAGGGGGGAAGCCGCCCCTTGGCGGAGAGCGCGAGGGGCGGAGCCCGCTCGCAAATTCACCCACCGTGCAGGTGGTACTGGTAAGGGGCTGCACCCCGCAGGCGCCGGGCGCCAATTCCCGCTCACTTTGCTCATGCCCCAACGGGGCAGGAGACAAATCACAAGCGGTAGTGTATACTACCCTGAACTACACACACGACCAAACGGCGCCGGCTTCTACGCGATCTCGAACCCTTGGGCTGCACAGCCTGCCCGCCGCAGGGCATCGAGCGCGGGGAGCGAACGAAAGGATCCCGCGGGGATCAGTTCGTCCGTTCTCTGATGCTGTTCGCCGTGTCAGCCTTACATACAGCGTCGTCACTGTAAGGAGGGTCTCATGTGTACGGTCAGGCACTTGCTCCACCTCAAGGGCCCGCAGGTCTGGACGGTATCGCCATCATCCACGGTCTACGATGCGCTGAAGCTGATGGCCGACCACAATCTTGGCGCGGTGATGGTGATGGATGGCGACGAGATCGCCGGGATCATGACGGAGCGCGACTATGCGCGCAAGGTGATCCTCAACGATAAGTCGTCGCGGGAAACGCCGGTCAGCGAGATCATGACTCCGGCGGTGCTCTATGTCCGGCCCGAGCAGAGCATCGAGGAGGTGATGGCGATCATGGACGCTAAGCGCGTGCGCCATCTGCCGGTGATCGAGGACGGGCGCCTGATCGGCATGGTCTCGATGCGCGATGTGGTCAAGCAGATGGTGGAAGAGCGCGACTTCCTCATCGGCCAGCTGGAGCACTACATCACGCAGCCGCCGCCCCAGTGATCCGGCTGGGGCTAGGCAGCCCTTGACCTTTGTGCTATAATACACAAGCAACCAATCTCCCCATCGCGCGCATATTTCCGAGGGGCCGGCACGAGCGCCCCTGAATATATCGTATCCCGCGCCGTCACTCAGGCTCCGCTCTCTGGCGCGGGGATGCGCTGGCACATACCTCGGAGTGAATCCGACCCGTAGCGTTTACTCCCAGCGCCCTGTCCGAACAACGCCCTCGCATCATAGCAGCGTCGCACGTTTCCCTATCGATCCGCTCGCGCGCCGCGGGTCAGAGGAGATGGCAGATGCGGGATGTGTATCGGAGCCGATCGCCGCTTCGCGCGGCAGTAGCGCCGGCCTTGCTGCTGGCCTTGACGGCCTGCGGTGCCGAGCAGGCGACCTCGCAGGCTGCCACGGAGCAGTCCACGCCGCTGTGGCCGTTCATCGTCTACGCCGCCGCAGCGCTGGTGGTGGCCGCGGCCATGATCGGGATCTCCCACGTGCTCGGCCAACGCCACAGCGGCCGGGAGACGAGCGAGCCGTACGAGTCCGGCGTCTCCTCCACGGGCACGGCGCGCCTGCGCTTCTCCGCCCACTTCTACCTGATCGCGATGCTGTTCGTGATCTTCGATATCGAGGCGGTCTTCCTCTTCGCCTGGGCGGTCGCCTTCCGCGATGTCGGCTGGGTGGGCTACTTGGGCGCGCTGGTCTTCATCGCTGTGCTCACGATAGCCCTGCTCTACGAGTGGCGCCTAGGCGCCCTCGACTGGAGCCATCGGAAGCGGGAACCGTAGCAGCAGAGAAGGAGCGCCTATGGGCTGGTGGCTCAGCCGTCCTGCCGACGCAACACCGCTGCCCTCCCCGCAGCCGGCGACGGAGATGAACGGCAACGACGCCTTCAAAGATGCGATGCAGCGCATCGTGGTGCTCTCGCGCATCCAGGATCTGCTCGCGTGGGGCCGCAAGAACTCGATCTGGCCGTTCCACTTCGGCCTCTCCTGCTGCTTCGTCGAGATGGCGACCAGCATCACGAGCAAGTACGATGTGGCCCGCTTCGGTGCCGAGGTGATCCGCGGCACCCCGCGGGAGGCCGATGTGATGGTGATCGCGGGGACGGTGTTCATCAAGATGGCGCCGATCATCAGGCGCCTCTACGACCAGATGATGGAGCCCCGCTGGGTGATCTCGATGGGCTCCTGCGCCAACTCCGGCGGGATGTACGACATCTACAGCGTGGTGCAGGGGGTTGATAAGTTCCTGCCGGTGGACGTCTATGTGCCAGGGTGCCCTCCCAGCCCGATGGCGTTTATGGAGGGCCTGGTGCTGCTCAGCGAGGCTGTGGGTAAGGAGCGGCGCCCGCTGAGCTGGGTGATCGGGCCGCAAGGTGTGCAGAAGATGGCCATGCCGGCACAGCGCGACCTGAAACGCGCCGAGCGGCAGCAGATCACGCTGCTGCGCACGCCGGACCAGATCTAGTCGCTCATTTCATCGTCGAGGCCGGGATGCCTGCGCTGCGGGTGGGTGGAGGCCCTACCGCCTAGCTTGCTATACCCAAAAACCGGCCATTGGAGTGCCTGAGCCTGTGATGTCAGCTGTGAACGATGGCGTACACGCAGGGGAGCGCCCTGCCTCATCACTGGACTCGCTATGATTGATGTTGCACAGCCCCAAACCACCGGCATCCGCGAGGAGCTCCAGGAGCGCTTCGGCACCGCGATCGTCGCCGAGCAGACGACCCGCGACGGCATCCCGACCTTCTGGGTCACGGCTGAGCGCATCCCCGAGCTGCTCCGCTACCTGAAGCAGGAGATCGAGCGGCCCTTCCCCATGCTCTACGATCTCACCGCGATCGATGAGCGGGCCAGACGCCACCGCGAGGGCCAGCCCCCCAGCGACTTCACCGTCGTCTACCACCTGCTCTCCTTCGAGCGCAACCAGGACCTGCGGCTCAAGGTGGCGCTCACAGGCGACAGCCCCTCGCTCCCCAGCGCCACCAGCGTCTGGCCCGCGGCCAACTGGTACGAGCGCGAGGTCTGGGATATGTTCGGCGTGCGCTTCGATGGCCACCCGAACCTGCGGCGCATCCTGATGCCGCCCACTTGGGAGGGGCACCCGCTGCGCAAGGAGCACCCGGCCAGGGCCACCGAGATGGGGCCGTTCCGCCTGCCCGATGAGAAGCAGGCCCGCGAGCAGGAGGCGCTCGCCTTCCGCCCCGAGGAGTGGGGCATGCAGCGGGAGCACGAGGGCTCCGACTTCATGTTCCTCAACTTGGGGCCGCAACACCCCGGCACCCACGGCGTACTGCGGATCATGCTGCAGCTCGACGGCGAGGTGATCGTCGATGCGGTGCCCGACATCGGCTTCCACCACCGCGGCGCCGAGAAGATGGGCGAGCGCCAGTCCTGGCACACCTACATCCCCTACACCGACCGCATCGACTACCTCGGCGGCGTGATGAACAACCTGGCCTATCTGCTGCCGCTGGAGATGCTGGCCGGGATTACGGTGCCCGACCGCGCCAAGGTGATCCGGGTGATGCTGTGCGAGCTGTTCCGCGTCGCCAGCCACCTCGTCTGGTATGGCACCTTCGCCCAGGATGTCGGCGCGCTCTCACCGGTCTTCTACATGTTCAGCGACCGCGAGCGGATCTTCGACATTATCGGGGCGATCTGCGGCGGGCGCATGCACCCCAGCTGGTTCCGCATCGGCGGCGTGGCCCAGGATCTCCCCAATGGCTGGGATAAGCTGATCCGCGAGTTCCTGGCCACCATGCCGAAGCGCCTGGCCGAGTACGACCGCATGGTGATGCGGAACAGCATCTTCAAGGCCCGCACCCAGGGCATCGGCAGCTATACCACTGCCGAGGCGATCGAGTGGGGCGTCACCGGGCCCGGCCTGCGAGCCACCGGCTTCGACTGGGATGTGCGCAAGCGACGGCCCTACAGCGGCTACGAGCAGTTCGAGTTTGAGATCCCCACGGCCACAAAGGGCGACTGCTACGACCGGGCGGTGGTGCGGATCGAGGAGATCAACCAGAGCCTGCGGATCATCGAGCAGTGCGTGAACAATATGCCCTCCGGCCCCTATAAGGCCGAGCACCCGCTCGCGACGCCGCCGCCCAAAGAGCGCACGATGCACGATATCGAGACGCTGATCACCCATTTCCTCGATGTGAGTTGGGGCCCGCCGATCCCGCCGGGCGAGGCGTTCTTCGGCATCGAGGCCACCAAGGGGAACAACGGCTACTACCTGGTGAGCGACGGCGGCACTTCCTCCTACCGCACCCGCATCCGCGCGCCCTCGTTCGCCCATATGCAGATGCTCCCGCTGAACTGCCGCGGCCTGATGGTGGCCGACCTGCTGGCGATCATCGGCGCGATGGACTATGTGCTCGGGGATGTGGATCGGTAGGGGGGGTGTTTGGATCGCGAAATTCGCGAAAGCTTTCGCCGCGAAAAACGCGAAACGAAGGTTCGAACCTTCGAAAGGGAAGACGCGAAAGAAAGTCGCGAAGACGCGGAACGAAGTGGCGCGAAGCGCTTAAGGGAAGACGCGAAAGAAAGTCGCGAAGACGCGAAAGGGAGCACGATGGAGGTGAGCGGATGCTGACGGACGCCGAGCGCGAGGAGATCGAGGCGGAGGTGCGCCACTATCCGCAGCGGCGCAACGCCTGCATCGACGCGCTGCAGATCGTGCAGCGCCACCGCGGGTGGGTCTCCGACGAGGCGGTGCAGGATATCGCCGCCGCCCTCGACCTCTCGCCCGAGGAGGTGGATAGCGTCGCCACCTTCTATAACCTGATCTATCGCAAGCCGGTGGGCCAGCACGTCATCCTCCTCTGCGATAGCGTCAGTTGCTGGGTGATGGGCTACGAGCGGCTGCGAGAACACCTCGCGGCCCGGCTGGGCATCGGCTTCGGCCAGACCAGCGCCGACGGCCGTTTCACCCTGCTGCCCGTGCCCTGCCTCGGCACCTGCGACCACGCGCCCGCCATGATGATCGGTACGGAGCTCTACCGCGACCTGACGCCGGAGCGGCTGGATGAGATTCTGCAGAGGTATGAGGTTCAGGTGATCGGCGACAAGGTAACCGGGTGAGGGGATAACCGGCGAGCGCGGGCGCGCCGTCAGGCGTCACCTTGTCGCGCGCGAGCGAAGCGAGCAAGCACCATGGAGCGACCGCTGACCAAGAATATCCGCCCCGGCGCCGAGCCGCTGGATCTGCGGGGCTACGAGGCCGCCGGCGGCTACCAGGCGCTGCGCAAGGCCCTCCTGCAGATGACTCCGGCGGAGGTGCAGGAGGAGGTGAAGCAGGCCGGCCTGCGCGGCCGCGGTGGCGCCGGCTTCCCCACCGGCGTCAAGTGGAGTATCGTGCCGAGCGGCTCCGACGCGCCCCGCCCCAAGTATTTCGTCGTCAACGCCGACGAGATGGAGCCTGGCACTTTTAAGGACCGCCTGTTGCTCGAGGGCGACCCGCACCAGCTGATCGAGGGCGCCCTGCTCGGCGCCTACGCCATCGAGGCGGATGTGGTCTATATCTTCCTGCGCTGGGAGTATCGCCGCGCCGCCAAGCTGCTGGAGCGGGCGATCGCCGAGGCCTACGCCGCCGGCTACATCGGGCGCGGCGTGCTCGGCACCGACCGCCGCGTCGAGATGTACATCCACATCAGCGCCGGGCGCTACATCTGCGGCGAAGAGACGGCCCTGCTCAACGCGCTCGAGGGTAAGCGGGCCACGCCTCGCGCCAAGCCGCCCTTCCCGCAGACGAGCGGCCTCTTCGGGAAGCCGACGATCGTCAACAATGTCGAGACGGTCTGCAATGTGCCCCACATCATCAACAACGGCGCCGCCTGGTTCAAGGGTCTCAGCCAGAGCGAGGACAGCGGCACGAAGATCTACGGGGTGAGCGGCAAGGTCCGCCGGCCCGGCGCCTGGGAGCTGCCAATGGGCATCACCCTGCGGGAGCTGATCGAGGAGCACGCCGGCGGCATGCGCGACGGGGTGCGCTTCCGCGGCGCGCTCCCCGGCGGCGCCTCCACCGACTTCCTGGTCGAGGAGCATCTCGATGTGAAGCTGGATTACGGCTCGGTGCAGGCGGCGGGCAGCCGGCTTGGCACCGGCAATGTGATCGTGCTCGATGACGGGACCTGCCCGGTGGGGATGGTGCGCAACCTCGAGCATTTCTTCGCCCAGGAGTCGTGCGGCTGGTGTACGCCCTGCCGCGACGGCCTGCCCTGGACGGAGAAGGTGCTCGCGGCGATCGAGGAGGGGCGCGGGCAGAGTCGCGACCTGGGCCGCCTGGAGCTGCACACCAAGCTGCTCGGCCCCGGCAACACCTTCTGCGCCTTCGCGCCCGGCGCGATGGAGCCGCTGCAGAGCGCCCTCAAGTATTTCCGCGACGACTTCGAGCGACATATCCGTGAGGCCCGCTGCCCGTGGAGGTAGTTCATGGCAATCCTCTACATTGATGGCCAGCCGTATGAGATCAGCGCGGGGTCGAATATTCTGCACGCCGTGCTCTCGCACAAGCTGGACCTGCCCTACTTCTGCTGGCACCCGGCGCTCGGCTCGGTCGGCGCCTGTCGCCTCTGTGCCGTCAAGCAGTTCCGCGACGCCGACGATACCCGCGGCCGCCTGGTGATGGCCTGCCTCACCCCCGCCGACAACGCGCGCATCTCGATCAATGACCCGGACGCCCGCTCGTTCCGCAAGTCGGTGATCGAGTGGCTGATGGCCAATCACCCCCACGACTGCCCGATCTGCGACGAGGGCGGCGAGTGCCACCTGCAGGATATGACTCTGATGACGGGCCACTGTGCCCGCGAGCACCGCTTCCCCAAGCGCACCTACCGCAACCAGTACCTGGGGCCGCTGATCAACCACGAGATGAACCGCTGCATCCAGTGCTACCGCTGCGTGCGCTTCTATAACGACTACGCCGGTGGCGATGATCTGCAGGCCTTCGCCTCACGCGACCGGGTCTACTTCGGGCGGCAGCGCGACGGGGTGCTCGAGAGCGAGTTCAGCGGCAACCTGGTGGAGGTCTGCCCCACCGGCGTGTTCACCGACAAGACGCTGAAGCAGCACTACACCCGCAAGTGGGATCTACAGACGGCGCCGTCGGTCTGCGTCCACTGCAGCCTGGGCTGCAACATCATCCCCGGCGAGCGCTACGGCCAGCTGCGGCGCGTCCGCAACCGCTACAACCACGAGGTCAACGGCTACTTCCTCTGCGACCGGGGGCGCTACGGCTACGAGTTCGTCAACAGCGATCGGCGTCTCCGCTCGCCCTTCCTGCGCCAGGACGGCGCCGAGCTCGCCCCTGTCGCGGTGGACGAGGCGCTGCAACGGGCGGGGGCTATGCTCACCGGCAGCGCCGGGGTGGTGGGCATCGGCTCGCCGCGGGCCTCGCTCGAGGCAAACTTCGCCCTGCGCGTGCTCGCCGGGCCAGAGCGCTTCTTCAGCGGCATGGCGCCTGAGGAGGACCGGCTGGTGGGCACAGCGCTGGCGATCCTGCAGACAGGCCCGGCGCGGGCGCCCTCGCTGGCCGATGTCGCCCAAGCCGACGCGGTGCTGGTGCTCGGCGAGGATGTGACCAACACGGCGCCGATGCTCGCCCTGCAGTTGCGTCAGGCGGTGCGCCGCCAGCCCTCCCAGGTCGCCTACGACATGGGCATCCCTGAATGGAACGACGCCGCGGTGCGCGAGATCGTTCAGGGCCAGCGTGGGCCGCTCTTCATCGCCACGCCCGCGGCCACCAAGCTGGACGATGTGGCGACACAGACCTACCGGGCCGCCCCGGATGACCTGGCCCGGCTCGGCTTCGCCGTGGCCCACGCCCTCGACCCGGCGGCGCCGCCCGTACCGGATCTGCCCGACGAGCTGCAGACGCTGGCGGCGCAGATCGCCGGGGCGCTCGCCGGAGCTTCCCGCCCGCTCGTGGTGGGCGGCGTGAGCTTGGGCAGCGAGGCGGCGCTGCAGGCAGCCGCCAGCGTGGCCCGCGCCCTCTGCCGCGACGACCGCACGGCTGAGCTCTGCCTGGTGCTCCCTGAGTGCAACAGCTTGGGCGCGGCCCTGCTGGGCGGCGGCGATCTCGCTGCGGCGGCCGAGACGCTGCGCTCCGGCGCCGCCGACACGCTGGTGGTGCTGGAGAACGATCTCTTCCGGCGCGCCGACGCGGCGAGCGTCGAGGCGCTGCTCAGCGCAGCGAAGCACGTGATCGTGATTGATCATCTGGCGAACGAGACGAGCGGGCGGGCCGACTTGGTGCTGCCGGCGGCCACCTTCGCCGAGGGCGACGGCACCCTGGTGAACAACGAGGGCCGCGCCCAGCGCTTCTACCAGGTGTTCGTGCCGGAGGGCGCCATTCAGGAGAGCTGGCGCTGGGTGCGGGATCTGCTACGGGCCGCGGGCCGCACCGCTGAGGCCCCCTGGGAGACGCAGGACGAGATCATCGGCGCGCTGGCGCAGGCCCAACCTGAGCTCGCGCCCATCGCGGAGCTCGCGCCGCCCGCCGACTTCCGCGTGGTCGGCGCGAAGATCCCGCGCCAGCAGCACCGCTACAGCGGGCGCACCGCCATGCTGGCCAATATCACTGTCCACGAGCCGCGCCCGCCCGACGACCCGGACTCGCCGCTGGCCTTCTCGATGGAGGGGCTGCTGCTCCAGGCACCGCCCGCGCTGATCACCGAGTTCTGGTCGCCGGGTTGGAACTCGGCCCAGGCGATCAACAAGTTCCAGAGCGAGGTCGGCGGCCCCCTGCACGGCGGTGCCTTGGGCCGGCGCTTGATCGAGCCGGGCCGCGCCGAGGCGGCCATCTCAGCGACCGTGCCGCCCGCGTTCGAGCCCCGCGAGGGCGCCCTGCTGGCTGTGCCGCTCCACCACATCTTCGGCTCGGAGGAGCTCAGCGTGCTCACGCCCGGTATACACGAGTTGGCGCCGCAGCCTTACCTGGCCCTCAGCCCTGCTGACGCCGAGGGGCTCGGCGTGGTCGAGGGCGACCCGCTGGCGCTCGCGCCGGCGGAGGATGGTGGCTCACTGTCGCCGGAGGCCGGTGGTCTTGTCGCCAGGTTGCTGCCCTCGCTGCCGCGGGGCGTCGTCGGGGTCCCGGCCGGCCTGCCGGGGCTCGCCGGAGTGCGGGCCGGAGGGTGGTGCCGGGTCAGGCGTGTGCTGGAGGAGCGAACCCCATGAACCAGGTTGTGCAATCGCTCCTGATCGTCGGCGGCGTGCTGTTCGTGGCGCTGAATATCGCCGCCGGGCTGATCTGGCTGGAGCGCAGGCTGCTGGCGCTCTGGCAGGATCGCCTCGGGCCGAACCGCGTCGGGCCCTTCGGCCTGCTGCAGGTGCTGGCCGATGTGATCAAGATCTTCACCAAGGAGGACTGGGTCCCGCCCTTCGCCGACCGCCCGGTGTTCGTGATCGCCCCCGCGGTGATCATCGTCGCCGTGCTGCTCTCCTTCGCCGTCATCCCCTTCGCGCCCGGCATCGTCGTGGCCGACCTCAACGTGGGGCTGCTCTTCTTCCTCGCCATGTCGTCGCTCGGCGTCTATAGCGTGGTGCTGGCCGGCTGGGCCTCCAACAACAAGTACGCCCTGCTCGGCGGCCTGCGCAGCGCGGCGCAGCTGCTGAGCTACGAGGTCTTCATGGGCCTCTCGCTCATGGGCGTGGTGATGATGGCCGGCTCGTTCAGGCTGAGCGACATCGTCGAGGCGCAGCGGGGCCTCTGGTTCTGCATCCCCCAGTTCCTCGGGCTGGTGATCTTCTTCATCGCGGGGCTGGCCGAGTCGCATCGCCTGCCGCTCGATCTCCCCGAAGCCGAGGCGGAGCTGGTGGCCGGCTACCACGCCGAGTACTCGGGCATGAAGTTCGGGATGTTCTTCGTGGGCGAGTACCTGGGCATCACGGTGCTCTCGGCGATGATCGTCACACTGTTCTTCGGCGGCTGGCTCGGGCCGATCCTGCCGCCGATCGTCTGGTTCCTGCTGAAGACCTTCGTCCTGATCTGCTTCTTCATCCTGCTGCGGGCCTCGCTGCCGCGGCCCCGCTACGACCAGCTGATGGCCTTCGGCTGGAAGCGCATGCTGCCGCTCTCCCTGGTGAACCTGGCGGTGACGGGTGGAGTGCTTCTGGCGGTTGGCTGAGGCCGCGATCTGGCCGAGGAGGCTGCGATGCTGAGTGTGCTGGACACTATCTGGACCGTGTTCCTCCATATGTTCCGCAAGCGCGAGACGGTCCAGTATCCCGAGGAGAAGCCCTACCTGCCGCCGCGCTACCGCGGGCGGATCATCCTCTCCCGGGACCCCGACGGCGAGGAGCGCTGCGTGGCCTGCTACCTCTGCGCCGCGGCCTGCCCGGTGGATTGCATCTCGCTCCAGGCGACCGAAACCGAGGATGGCCGGCGCTACCCGGAGTTCTTCCGCATCAACTTCTCCCGCTGTATCTTCTGCGGCTTCTGCGAGGAGGCCTGCCCGACCTACGCGATCCAGCTCACGCCCGACTTCGAGATGGGCGACTACCAGCGCCAGAACCTGGTCTACGAGAAGGAGGATCTACTGATCTCCGGGCCAGGCAAGTACCCCGACTATAACTTCTACCGCGTCGCCGGGCTGGCGATCCGCGGCAAGGGCAAGGGCGAGGGCGAGAACGAGATGCCGCCGGTGGATGTGTATGACTTGGTGCCGTAGGGAGGGCGTTTGGATCGCGAAATTCGCGAAATGGCGCGAAAAACGCGAAACGAAGGTTCGAACGTTCGAAAGGGAAGACGCGAAAGAAAACGCGAAACCGCGAAACGCACGTGGTCATCGGTCGTCGGTCGTCGGTCGGTCGTCGGTCGTCAGTCGTCAGTCATCAGTCGTCGGTCGTCGGTCGTCGTGCCGCCAGGGGTTGAACGATGAACGCTGTCTTCTACATCGCTGCGTTTGTGGCCGTGGTCGCGACGGCGATGGTGATCACGCGGGCGAATGTGGTGCACGCGCTGCTCTACCTGATCGTCTCGCTGCTGGCGGTGGCGATGATCTTCTTCGTGCTGGGCGCGCCGTTCGTCGCAGCACTCGAGGTGATCATCTACGCCGGCGCGATCATGGTGCTGTTCTTGTTCGCGATCATGACGCTGAACCTCGGCCGCGAGGCCGCCGTCCAGGAGAGCCAGTGGATGCGCCCCTCCGCCTGGATCGGGCCGTCGCTGCTCACCCTGGTGCTGCTCGCCGAGCTGATCTATGTCTTCCTGAGCGGTACCGCCCTGCCCGCCAGCGAGGCCAACGCCGTTGACCCGCGGGCGCTTGGCGCCGCCCTCTTCGGCCCTTACTTGCTGGCCGTCGAGCTCGCGTCGCTGCTGCTGCTGGCCGGCATGGTTGGCGCCTACTACCTGGGCCGCCGCGAGCGGGCGGAGGGCCCCGGGACCACGATGTAGCGAGGGTGCTATGGCCACAATCCCAATGGAGCACGGCCTGCTCCTGGCAGGAATCCTCTTCGCCCTCGGGCTGATCGGCGTGCTCGCTCGGCGCAATATCATCTTCATCCTGCTCTCGCTCGAGATCATGCTCAACGCCGCCGGGCTGGCCTTCATCACCGCCGGCTACCGTTGGGGGCAGCCCGACGGCCAGGTGATGTTTATGTTCATCCTGGCGATGACGGCGGCGGAGGTCTCTGTGGGCCTGGCGCTGGTGCTCCAGGTCTACCGCCTCTGGCGCACGCTGGATGTCAGCGAGGCCAGCAAGATGCGAGGCTAGCATGCTCGAACTGCTCTGGCTGATCCCGACGCTCCCGCTCGCGGGCTTCCTCCTGCTGGCGCTGCTCGGCCCACGGCTGCCGCGGGCCGCGATCGCCGCGATCGGCGTCGGCTCGGTGGGCCTCTCGGCGCTGGTGGCGCTCCTGGTGGCGGTGGCCTTCCTCAGCGGCCTGGAGGCGCGCCCGGCATTCTCGCAGACGCTCTGGGCCTGGCTCGATGTGGCCGGCTTTCGCCCCACGATCGGGCTCTACCTCGACGCCCTGGCCCTCGTGATGGTGCTGGTGATCACCGGCGTCGGCTTCCTCATCCATCTCTACTCCACCGCCTACATGGCCGACGACCCGAGCTATGGCCGCTTCTTCGCCGCCATGAACCTCTTCGTCGCGGCGATGCTCATCCTGGTGCTGGCCGATAATCTGCTGCTGCTCTACCTCGGCTGGGAGGGCGTTGGCCTCTGCTCCTACCTGCTGATCGGCTTCTGGTACACCGAGCCGGCCAACGTCCACGCCGCGAACAAGGCCTTCATTGTCACCCGCGTTGGCGATACGGCGATGGCGATCGGCCTCTTCCTGCTCTTCGCCAGCCTCGGCACACTGCAGATCCAGGAGATGCTGGCGCGGGCCGAGCAGACGTGGGCCGTCGGCGCGCCGCTGGCCGTGGCCGCCGCCGCGCTGCTCCTCGGCGGGGCCGTGGGCAAGTCGGGCCAGCTGCCGCTGCAAGTCTGGCTCCCCGACGCGATGGCGGGCCCCACCCCGGTTTCGGCGCTCATCCACGCCGCCACGATGGTCACGGCGGGCGTCTACCTGATCGCCCGCACCCACACGCTCTTCGAGCTGGCGCCCGCGGTGATGATGGCCGTAGCGGTGATCGGCGCCGTCACGCTGCTGCTGGCGGGCTTCAGCGCCCTGGTGCAGACCGACATCAAGCGGGTGCTGGCCTACTCGACGATCAGCCAGATCGGCTATATGTTCCTGGCCCTCGGCGTGGGCGCCTGGTCGGCGGCGATGTTCCACTTCATGACCCACGCCTTCTTCAAGGCGCTGCTCTTCCTCGCCGCCGGGGTGATCATCGTGCGGTTGCACCACGAACAGGATATGCGGCGCATGGGCGGGCTGCGCACGGCGATGCCGCTCACCTTCTGGGCCTTCCTGGCGGGCGCCGCCGCGCTCGCCGCGCTGCCGCTGATCACCGCCGGCTTCTACAGCAAGGATCTGATCCTCTGGAACGCGTGGGCCTCCGAGGCCGGCGGCCCCGTCCTCTGGCTCGCCGGGGTGATCGGGGCGCTGCTCACCGGGCTCTACACCTTCCGCATGCTCTTCCTCACCTTCTTCGGCGAGCCGAGCGAGCATGTGCGCCACGCCATGCCGATCGCCCCCGCCGGCGTCGCGATGGGCGCGCCGCTGGCCATCCTCGCCGTGCTCGCCATCATCGGCGGCTTCGTGGAGACGCCCGCCACGCTCGGCGGCGTCCATCTCTTCTCGGAGTTTATGGGCACGGCACTGCCGGGGGAGACGCCCCACGGCGAGTTGGCCCTGGAGCTGGGGCTGCAGCTCGCGGCGATGCTCGCCTCCCTGATCGGTGTCGGCATAGCGTACATGCTCTACAGGCGGGGCCGTGAGGCGCTCGTGGCCGGGATCGGCGGCGAGGGGCTGCGCCGGCTCTGGCAGGCGGGGTGGGGCTTCGACTGGCTCTACGACCGGCTCTTCGTCCGCCCGTTCGTCTGGGCTGCCCGCGCCAATAGCGCCGATGGGATCGACCTGCTGTACGCCGGGATCGCGCGCCTGAGCCTGGCGATCCACCGGGCGCTGAGCGGCACCCAGACGGGCCAAACGCGGCAGTACGCGATGGGCATCGTCGTCGGGGCGGTGCTCGTGATCGCGATGGTGGTGCTCCTATGATCCTCCTCTGGCTCATCCTGATCCCGCTGGCCGGCGGCCTGCTGGCCTGGCTGCTCGGGCGGCGCTCACCCACCACGCCCCGCTGGGTTGCGCTCGGCGCGCTGGGCCTGGAGGCGGCGCTGTCGCTGCTCCTCTGGGCGCAGGGCGGCGCCGCGGGCGACGGTTGGCTGGCCGAGCTGCGGCAGCCCTGGATCCCCCAACTCGGCGTCAGCTTCTTCCTGGCCCTCGACGGCCTCGGCCTGCTGCTGGTCACGCTGACGGTCTTCCTGGGGCTGGTGGCGGCGCTGGCCTCGTGGGAGGAGATCCGCGAACGGGCGGGCTTCTTTTACTTCAACCTGCTCTGGACGCTGGCGGGGATCGTGGGCGTCTTCGCCGCGCTCGACCTCTTCCTGTTCTACTTCTTCTGGGAACTGATGCTGGTTCCCATGTACTTCCTGATCGCGATCTGGGGGCACGAGCGGCGCGTCTACGCGGCCATGAAGTTCTTCATCTTCACCCAGGCCAGCGGCCTGCTGATGCTGCTGGCCATCCTGGCGCTCTACTTCATCCATGGCCGCGCCACCGGCGAGTACACCTTCGACTACACCAAGCTGCTCGGGACGGCGCTGGAGGGCCCGGCGGCCACGCTGATCATGTGGGGCTTCCTCGTGGCCTTCCTGGTGAAGCTGCCGGCGCTGCCGCTCCACAGCTGGCTCCCCGACGCCCACAGCCAGGCACCCACCGGCGGCAGCGTCATCCTCGCGGGCCTGCTGCTGAAGACCGGCGCCTACGGTCTGCTGCGCTTCGTGCTGCCGCTCTTCCCCGGCCCGGCAGCAGAATTGGCGCCGGCGATGATGCTGCTCGGCGCGGCCGGCGTGATCTACGGCGCGGTGCTCGCCTTCGGCCAGGACGATCTCAAGCGCCTGGTAGCCTACACCAGCGTCAGCCACATGGGCTTCGTGCTGCTCGGCGCCTTCGCCGGGAACACCC
>DAOUGF010000352.1:0-1573 GCA_034429295.1 Chloroflexaceae bacterium | reverse complement strand
CTCTTCCCGCCGGACGCCGCCCTGGCGCTCCAGGCGGCCCTTCCCGCGGCGGAGTTGCTCCTGCTGGATCGTTGCGGCCACCTCCCCATGGCCGAAATTCCCGGGCCCTTCTACCGCGCCCTCGCCACCTTCGCCGCCCCGTAGGGGCGGCCCATGGTGGCCGCCCGTCGTGGTCGGCCCAATGTGGTCACCTGATAGGGGCGGCCCATTGTGGCTGCCCCGCCTCCTCTCCCTCGAACTTCCGGCGGTAGCTGTGGACCCAGCGCCCGATCAGCGGCATGCAGATCATCATCGGCAGCCGCCAGATCATCCAAAGGGGATCAGCGCGACCAGGATCATCTGTAGGACGCGAGCAACAGCGCGTCCGCGCCGCTGGGCAGCAGACGCGCCCGCAGCCGGGCCAGGGCCCCGCCGGGCCCGCTCCTGTACGATGTGCTCTCCTCACCCATGTGGGCGCAGCAACCACTGCGTTGGGCGCCCATCACGCCGTCACCGGCTGGTAATCTGTCTGTAGGAGTTCTGTCATCCTCGGCGCTCGCCGCGGGCGCTACGACCTGCTACCGTAGCTCAAGGTCGTTGCGTCTCAGGAGCCGTCCATGCAGAACCTCCGCGCACTCCGTCGCAGCCGCTCGCTGACCTTCCTGGACCTTGCTGCCCTCACGGGCATCCCCGCCCGCCGGCTCGCCGAGATCGAGTACGGTATCCGCCACCTCACCGCCGCCGAGCGTGAGACCCTCGCCCTCGTTCTGGGCCTTGCCCCAAGCGGCTTCACCGGCGCCCACCGCCGCCTCACTGCCGCCTACGCCCGCGCCGCTCCCGCCGAGCAGCGCGCCCTGCGGACCCTCATGGCCGCCGCGCTTGCCGCGACCCTCACAACCTCCGCGGTTAATGCCGGCCTGGCCGACATACGCCTGCCGGCCCTGCCCCGCCCCATCGCCGCGCTGTTGACGAGGGCCTCTGCCCCTGCGGAAACTGCCGCGCCCTCAGGCGCAGCCGCTGACGCCTCTCTTGCCGTTTCCGCCCCAGCCGCGGGTGCTCTTCGTAGCCTGGCTACCGAACCGGTCGCCGAAGATGCCGCCCTCGCTCGTCTCGGCCGCGCCATCATCAAGCTCCGCGCGGCGCTCCCCGAAGAGCCGATCAGCCCGAGCCTGCTCGTCGCCCCCACGCCGCCCGAGAGCGTCGCGCCGCCGCCGCTCCCCGTGATCGAGGCGGCCCCGCCCTACGTGCTCACCGAGGCTGGCCCGATGGGTTGTCCCGTCGCACCCAGCGCCGGCCGCGTGATCATCACCCAGGGCTACGGCGTTGGTACCCACGCCCCCGCCGAGCTCTGGGGCGCGATCGACCTCGCCGTCGAGGGCAACAGCTGGTACCAGCCGATCGTCGCCACCCACGACGGCCACGTCACTGTCACGCTCGACAGCTACCCCGCAGGCAACCACGTTTGGGTCAACGAGCCCGGTGGCGTCTGGCGCACCGGCTACTCGCACCTGGCCATCGTCACCGTAGTGAGCGGCCAGTTCGTGCGGGCCGGCGAGCAGATCGGGCTCATGGGCAGCAGCGGCCTCTCCAGCGG
>DAOUGF010000351.1:0-4669 GCA_034429295.1 Chloroflexaceae bacterium | reverse complement strand
GGCCCGTGATCACCGGGGCGCTCGGGTCCCGCGGGGGTCGCTCCATCACATCGTGGTCGGCGGGCTCCACGCCGAGGGCAAGGGCTGGCCCCGAGTCGGTGAGCAGGTTGATCCAGAGAATCTGCACCGCCAGCAGCGGCACCACCACCGTCGAGCCCTCCTCGGGCACGAGGCCGATCAGCCCCGCTAGCACCACGCCGCCGAACATCGTCAGCACCTCGCCGATGTTGGAGGAGAGCAGGTAGCGCAGAAACTTCTGGATATTGGCGAAGATCGAGCGACCCTCCTCCACCGCGGCCACGATCGAGGCGAAGTTATCGTCGGTGAGGATCATATCGGCGGCGCCCTTGCTCACATCGGTGCCGGTGATGCCCATGGCCACGCCGATGTCGGCCGCCTTCAGGGCTGGCGCGTCGTTCACGCCGTCGCCGGTCATCGCCACGATCGCGCCCTCGTCCTTCAGCGCCCGCACGATCCGCAGCTTGTGCTCGGGCGCCACTCGCGCATAGACCGACGCCTCAGCCACGGTCTGTCGCAGCGTGGCCTCATCCATCCGCTGCAGCTCCTGGCCGGTCACCGTCCGCCCGCCCGGCTCGCTGATGCCCAACTCGGCCGCGATCGCCGCCGCAGTGCGCGGGTGGTCGCCAGTGATCATGATCGGCCTGATGCCCGCCTGCTGCGCCTCAGCCACCGACTCCTTCGCCTCCGGTCGCGGCGGGTCGATCATCCCCACCACGCCCAGGAAGACGAACTCCTGCTCGACCTCGTCGCTCAGCTCGCCGCTCACCGTATCCTGCTCCAGCGTGCGGTAGGCCACGCCGAGGGTGCGCAGGGCCTCCCCGGCCAAGCCCTCCACCACGGCGAGGATCTCCTGGCGCCGCTCGTCGCTCAGCGGGCGGACCTCGCCATCGCCCACGCGCTCGTAGGTGCAGCGGGCGAGCAGCACATCGGGCGCGCCCTTGGCGAAGACCATCACCCGCCGCTTCTGCTTGTCGGCGTGGGCTGTGCTCATCAGCTTGCGCTCCGAGCTGAAGGGCACCTCGCCAACCCGCGGGAAGCGCTCACTGAGCTCCTCGTCGCTGAGGCCAACCTTGCGGGCGGCCACCAGCAGTGCGCCCTCGGTCGGGTCGCCTTGGATCGCCCAGCGCCCATTCTCACGGAGCAGATGGGCGTTGTTGGCGAGCTCGGCGGCCCGCAGTGCCTTGCGCACCTCCTCGGCCAAAACGCCATCCACCGGGCGACCATCCTGGATGAGCTCGCCATCGGGCGCGTAACCGATGCCGGTGAGCTCGGCGCGGCCGCTCGCCGTCACCACTGTGCGCACCGTCATCTCGTTCTTCGTCAGCGTGCCGGTCTTGTCGGAGCAGATCACCGTGGTGGAGCCGAGGGTCTCCACGGCCGAGAGCTTGCGCACGATCACGTTGCGGCGAGCCATGCGCTGCATACCGAGGGAGAGCACGATCGTGGTGATCGCCGTCAGGCCCTCGGGCACCGCGGCCACCGCGAGGCTCACGCCGAGCAGCAACACATTCACCAGGTTGGTCAGGTCGCGCACGCCGCTCACCAGCAGGATCGTGAGGCTCATCACCGCGGCGATCGCGATCACGACGATACCGAGCAGCTTGCCAACGCGGGCGAGCTCCACTTGGAGCGGCGTCTCCTCGTCCTCCGTTTGCTGGAGCGAGCCGGCGATCTTGCCGATCTCGGTCGCGGCGCCCGTGGCGACTACGAGGGCCCGGCCGCGCCCTGAGGCCACCGCGGTGCCGCTGAAGAGCATATTGGTGCGGTCGCCGAGGGGCGGATCGCCGTCGAGCGGCGCGCTGTCCTTGCTCACGCTGGTGCTCTCACCTGTGAGCGCCGACTCGGCCACGCGCATCGCGATCGACTCCAGCACCCTGGCGTCGGCCGGCAGCGTATCGCCCTCCTCCACCAGCAAGATGTCGCCGGGCACCAGCTCAGCGGCGTCGATCTCCTGTTGCCTGCCGTCGCGGAGCACGCGGGCGTGGGGCGAGGAGAGGGCCCGCAGCGCGGCCACCGCCTGCTCGGCGCGGCTCTCCTGCACGAAGCCCAGCACGCCGTTGAGCAGCACGATCGCCAGGATGGTGAGCGACTCGAAGGGGATCGACTCCCCGCCCTCGATCAGCCAGGCGACGAAGGAGATGATCGTCGCGGCGATCAGCAGGCCGGTGAGCGGATCGCGGAACTGGGCCAGGAAGCGTAGCCACGCGGGGGTGGGCGGCTCCTCGGGCAACTCGTTGCGGCCGTAGCGCTCCAGACGCTGGGCGACCTCGGCGGCCGACAGGCCCCTGGCCGGATCGACCTCCAGCGCGGCGCAGAGCTCCTCCGTGGTGTGGCGGTAGGCTTCGGCGGCCTCGGCCGGGAGGGGGGTGGTCATGAGATCTCCGTATACACACTGAGCATTGATACTGAAGGATTGAGAGGTTGTTCAGCTTCGCGCTGAGCTCAATAATGCGCAATGCTCAATCACCTGCGGGGCGGGGATGCCACGCAAGGGTACCATGTGCTACCATGGCTCGCAACCGGTGCATAGCGGCCCGGTGGCACACCCCTTGCTGAACCTTGTAGAGCGACGAGGGACCCGTGACGGCGGCCGGCGAGCGCGCCCCCCGCTCCGCGCTTGCCGGACCCCTCGTCGCCATCCAAGGAGCATCCCATGAGTAACGGCACGACGAGTAACAGCACAACACCGCGGCTCGAGATCGGCGCGATGGCGCCTAACTTCACGCTGCCCACCGTGACCGGTGGGAGCGTCAAGCGCAGCAGCTACCGCGGGCGCAAGCATCTCGCGCTGATCGTGCTGCCCTTCGTCGATCTTACGAGCCGCGAGTATCTGGAGGAGTTGCGCGAGCGCTACGGCGAGATCCGCGCCGAGGATGGCGAGGTGCTTGTCCTTGTCACCGACCAGGGAGCCAGCGCCGAGGGGCTGCGGGCGGCCATCGAGGTGCCATTCCCGCTCCTGCTCGACCCCGGCGGCGTCGCTGCGAGCCGCCTGCTCCCCGACGGGGCCAGCCACGGGCTCATCATCCTCGACCGCTACGGGGCCGTGTGGGCCCAGTGGGCGCTCACCGGGCCGCCACTCCCGCCCGTAGACGAGATCCTGGCCTGGATGACGGTGATCGACTGCCAGTGCGTGCTATAGGCCGCCCGGCCTGATCAGCCGCCCGCCCGCCCCTTCGGCCACGCGCCCCTGGTGGTAGATGGTCTGCCCGCGGCGCAGCGTCCGCACCACGCGGCCCCGCAGCGCCCTGCCGATGTAGGGACTCAGGCGGTGGCGGTCCCGCAGATCGTCGCTGCTGAGCGTCCACTCCACCCCCAGATCTACCAGGGCGAGATCGGCGTCAGCGCCCGGCGCGATCGTGCCCTTGCGCGGCGCCAGCCTGAGGCGCTTTGCGACATTGGCGGCGGTGAGGGCGGCGATCGCGGGCAGGCTCAGCCCGCGCCGGTGGTGGCCCTCTGTCAGCAACAACTCCAAAGTGGACTGCGCGCCTGCGATGCCGCCCCAGATGCCGAAGAAGCCGGCCTGTGACTGGCCCTTCATCGTCGCGGGGGCGGGCGAGTGGTCGGAGGCGACGAAGGCCACCTCGCCGGCGAACAGCCGCGCCCAGAGCTCCGCCTGGTCGGCTGATGCGCGCAGCGGCGGGGCGCACTTGGCGGCCGCGCCGATCCGCTCGACATCCTCGTCGGTGAGCACCAGATAGTGCGGGCAGGTCTCGCAGGTCACATCAACGCCCCGCGCGCGGGCCTCGCTCACCAGGGCCACGCCGCGGCCGCAGCTGACGTGGACGATATGGAGCCGGCAGCCCGTCTCGGCGGCGAAGAGCAGGGCGCGCTGGATAGCCTCGAGCTCGGCAACCACGGGGCGCGACTCGAGGTAGTCGCGGGCGCTGAGGCGGCCGGCGGCCACGGCGCGGGCGGCGAGGGCGGCGGTGAGGGCCTCGCTCTCGGCGTGGACGGCCACGGGCAGATTGAGGCGGGCGGCGCGGGCCATCCCCTCGTAGAGCGTCAGGTCGTCGGCGGCGGCGAACTCGGGCGTGCCGCTGGCCGACATGAAGGCCTTGAAGCCGATCACACCGCTGGCGGCGAGCTCGTCGAGGCGCGAGAGGTCGCCCGGCACTAGGCCGCCCCAGAGCGCGAAGTCGGTGAGCGCGTTGGCCTCGGCGTAGGCGAGCTTCTGGGCGAAGCTGGCGGCGTCACAGGTGGGCGGGTTGGCGTTGAGCGGCATCTCAACGGCGACAGTGCCGCCGCCGGCGGCCAGGGCAGCCGAGCCGGTCGCCCAGCCCTCCCAGTCGGCCCGCCCCGGCTCGTTGAAGTGCACATGGGCGTCGATCAGGCCGGGGAAGAGGTGCAAGCCGCGGGCGTCGAGCTCCTCGCGGGCGTCGCCGGCGAGCTCCGGGCCAACGGCCGCGATCACACCGTCGGCCACGGCGACATCGGCGTGGGCCTCTCCCTCAGGGGTGACGACTGTTCCATGACGAATGATCAAGTCGTACGGCATCGACACTCCTTGCGACCTTTCGCGCTTTCTTAAGCGCTTCGCGCCACTTCGTTCCGCGTCTTCACTTAAGCGCTGCGCGCCACTTCGTAACGCTACCTTTCGCGCATTTCGCGATCCAAACCCTCCTCCAAAACATGCCCCACGGCCCTGATC
>DAOUGF010000350.1:0-3516 GCA_034429295.1 Chloroflexaceae bacterium | reverse complement strand
TCGATAGAAGAAAGAGCGCTCCGGCGACGATCCCGCCCGCGATCATCGGGCGCTCCCAGGAAGGCTTAATCTCCTGTATGCGTGCTGTGTATGCGGTCATGGTGTATCCCCTCTTCTGGCCTTTCGGCTGCTTACCCTGGTCGCGCCGCCCATCGCGGCGAGCACGTTGCAAGCATAGGCTAGGGCGCTTCCCAGGGGCCAGGGCCGCCCTTTCCCAAAAGTTGGGAAATCAGACAGGGAAACCGGCGGGGCAGGGCTGATGCAAAGTCTGCGGGGCGCCAACCCCACACCCCGCCGTCAGGGAACGGACGCACGCCGTGAGGATGCCTTCGACATTCGGCAGCTTCGCCGCAGAAACTCCGGCGCTGACGTCTCGCTGGTACTGCCACACCCGCTCTCGGCGCAGAGGGGCATGCAGCGATGGCGCTCTCGACGCTGGCGGCCGTCGGCTTCGGGGGTTCCAAGGGGGCAGCCGCCCCCTTGGCGGGGAGCGCGAGGGGCGGAGCCTGCTCGCACCTCCGCCCACCGCGCAGGTGGCACTGGTATGGGCAGCGCCCCGCAGGCTGCCTGTCGCTGACATCAAGCTGGGAGTGGGGGCGGCCAGTGCCCTTGGACGTTGCATCAGCCCTGACCAGCGGGGGCGGCCGCCTTCGGCCAATATCCATGAATGAAGGGCCAGAGACCAGCCCTTGAGCTTGGTCTTTGGCCCTTCGTCCGTTAGCCCGCCCACACAAGCAGGTCGCTCAGCGCCCCGGCCCTCACACCGGCATCAGCAGCGTCTGGTCGGCGGCCGTGGGGCCCCAAGCCGTCAGGCCGGTCGGCGTCCCAAGCTCGGCGGCGAGCCGGTCGAGCAAAGCTTGGGGGCCATCTACCGGCTCCAGCAGCGGGCGGCAGCGGCCGAGCAGGGCGGTGAGGCGCTCCTGGTAGGCAAGATCGGGCTCGCGGGCGAGCCTGAGCGCCCCGATCTCCTCGCCGTCGCAGCTGTAGCGCGAGCAGATCTGCAGCTCCGGCATGGCGGCGATGCGGTCGAGGCAGGTGACGGCCAGATAGTCGAGTCTGCCGACGATCGCCAGGGCGTAGCGCAGCAGCACTAGATCGAGCTGCCCCACGCGGAAGCCCTGCTGCCAGGGGTTGTGGCCGTTGCGGGCGTCGGGGAGCGCCTGGGACAACGCCTCGTCCTCGCTCGGCAGCGGCCCGGCGCCGTGGCGCGTGGCGTAAGCCCTGGTGATGCCGAGGCGCGTGATGGGCCCAGCGTGGCCGGCCTCGGCGAGCAGCTGGTCGGCGTTCGCCAGCGTTGTGGTGCTCCAGGTGGTGAAGGGATGGAAGCCGCGCCACTCGTCGAGCAGGGCGCCCTGGGCGCCCTCGAAGATCACCACGCCGGGGCGGTTCAGGATGGCTCGCAGCTGCTCGCCGGGCACAAGCTGAGCCGTGGCGGCAAAGTCGGCGTAGCCGGCCGCCAGCCACTCAAGCCAGGTCGGGTCGAGGAGCGGCGCCAACTCGCGCTCCACGGCCTCATTGTCTGGAAGGGCTGGGCGCAGCTCGGCGAGCTTGGCCAGGCTCAGCTCGCGCATGAAGCGCAGCTTTGTGGCCACGACAGCCGGATCGGCGAGATCGCCGGCGAAGAGCACTCGGTCGCCGTGACGCAGATGGTCGGCCACCGTCTCGCCGACACCCATGCCGCAGCTGCCGTGACGCCCGCCGCCGCGAGCTAGCTCCCGCAGCCGATTGATCGCTCGCCCGAACGGCGTGATCACCAGGGCGCCCACGTCGATCGTGGTGCGCTCGAACGGATCGGCCAGGCCTAGCTCCTGCAGGTGGCGGGCCTCGGCCAGCATGGCCAGCGGGTCGAGGCGCATGAAGCGCGAGAGATGAGTACCGGCCCCGGCAAGCGCGCCGCTGCCGAACTGGGAGAAGACGTGCTCCCGCGGCGCCGGTCCTGGCGTCACCACGCGATGGGCCGCCTGGGCGCCGCCGTTGTAGCGCACCACCGTGTGAGCCCCGTAGGCCCGCGTCAGCTTGTCGACAACCGCGCCCTTGCCCGCGTCGCCGAAGCCGAGATCAACGGTAAGAATGACGTGTCCCACAGCTATCCCTTTCAGAAGTGAGGGGGGAAGGCAGCCCACGGCGGCTGCGGGTGCAAACGCTTCGCGCCACTGTGTTCGCTGCCCCTGGCGTGGGGAAGTGGCGAGGGGGCGAATGCCGAAGGCATCCTCGAAGAGTGCGTCCGCCCCCTTGCCGCCGGGATGCGGGGCGCAAGCGCCCCGCGCCATCCGCTCCCCTCTCACCTCCTCCCGAGGAGGGGAAGCGCTCGCGGGCGCTTCGCCGCGAAGCGGGCCACGGCGCTCGTGGCCGCGGCGGCGGCGTCCCGATCGGCGCCGGCGTGCACCAGGTCCGCGGCGACGCCCGAGAGGCTGTCGAGGCTCCCCTCGCAGAGGCCGATCGCCAGCGCGATCGTCTCGCAGACGGCGGCCTCGTCATCGAGGAGCAGCACCCGCTCGCCGAGCAGCTCGCGCCAGCGGCCCTGCACTTCGGCGCTGCGGCCGTGGGAAGTGTTGGTGGGAATGATGTGGAAATACTCGTAGCGCTGCTGCACCTCGGCGACAATCTGCTCGACGGCCAGGTCGAGCTCCAGGGCATCGCCGAGATGCTCAAGGACCTGCTGGTGGCGCACAGCCGCGTAGGGCTTCTCATCGCCGATCGTGAAGAGATAGCCCTTGTGGCCCCGGCGCTCGTAGCAGTCGATCGAAGTGTGGCGGGCCATAAAGTAGAGCGCCAGCTCGTAGCTCTCGTGCACCTGGCCGCCGCCGCCGCCCTCGAGGTAGAGCTTGCCGAGGTCGTCGTCCATCTCCAGGCCCGACTCGAACTGGCCGATCTGCAGCGGCACCCGGTCGGTGTAGGCGTCGCCCACCGCCCCAAAAAGAATCTGCGGGTGAGCCACGTAGCCGCGCTGGATCAGCATCCGCATCAGGGCGCCGAGCTTCGTCTGCAGCACCCTGGGTACATTGCCCATCGAGCCGGTGACGTCGAAGATCACGGCGATGGCCAACGAGTGGGGGTGCTGCCGGCTGTCCCGGCTCTCGCGCACCTTGCCGTAGGGGTCCATCTGAGGGTGCACCCGCGCCACCCCGCTTGCCCGCACCTGCTGATCATAGGTGAAGGCGCTCTGCTGCCGCGCCCAGCGGTCCTGCTGCCGCGCCTGGTACGCGGCGTCGCTCCAGTGTGAGTGGCCCATGATCCTGCTCCTTGAATAGTGTCCGAATGACACTAAAACTATAGTGTATATCTGACAAAAAGTCAAGTGACAAGTCTGTAAGCGTGTTGCTTCACAAGGATGGCACATCGGCGCCGCCACCCCTATAGCAATGGGCAGGAGTCTTGGGCGAGAGCTCCGTGGGCGCTAGCGCCCGCCTATGGCCATACCCTCTGCGCGGTGGGCAAAGATGCGAGCGGGCTCCGCCCCTCGCGCTCCCCGCCAAAGGTGGCGGCAGTCAGCACCGAGCGTGTCATCGCTGCATG
>DAOUGF010000349.1:0-2570 GCA_034429295.1 Chloroflexaceae bacterium | reverse complement strand
GGTTCCTGGCTCTCCCCCGGCAAGACTCCGGCCTTGACGAGCACCTGGAAGCCGTTGCAGATCCCGATCACGGGCCGGCCATCGGCGACGAAGCGTTGGAGTTGCTCGCCGAGGCGATGGGCGAGATCAACGGCGAGGAGCCTGCCTGCGCCGAGGTGGTCGCCGTAGGAGAAGCCGCCGGGGATGACGAGCATGGCGTAGTCGGCGAGGCGGGCCGCGCCAGCGGCGACGCGGTTGACGTGGACGCGCTCGGGCAGGGCGCCGGCGAGCTCGCAGGCCATCGCCGCGTCCTGGTCGCGGTTAATGCCGGGGGCGCGCAGGATGAGAACTCGAGGCTTCATTGAGCAGGCGCAGGGCAGCGTGCAACACGCACGCTGCAACAGGCAGGGGCGGCATCGCAGGCGCAACGTTGGATGTTGCCTTTGATCCGTTGCATCGTCAGGACCAGCGGAACTCTATCTCGACCTCGCCGATCTTGATGCGATCGCCCTGGCGCAGGCGTTGGGGTTGGCGGGCGGTGATGAGAGTGCCGTTGACCAGCGTGCCGTTTGTACTGCCGAGATCGGTGATGGTGTAGAAATCGCCCTCGCGCTGGATGGTGGCGTGGTTGCGGGAGGCGATGCCGCGGTCGTGCTCGGCGAGATCCAGTTCAGGATAGTGGTTCTGGCGAGGATCGCGCCGGCCGATACGGAGCGGCAGCTTATCGATCCGCTGCTCCCAGCTCCGATGGGGCGAGGTGATGATCAGCTTGGCGACGGGCGGCTCGGTGAGAGGCGTGCCGCAGGCGGCGCAGAAGCGGGCCCTGGCCTTGTTGAGGCGGCCGCAGCGGGGGCAGGGCACACCGTCGGGCACGGGGGCCGCGGCGACCGGCGCGCGCTGGACGGGCTGGGCAGGCGCGACAGGCTGAGCCGGCGCGGGCGCGACAGGCTGGGCCGGGGCAGATGCAACAGGCTGGGCCGGCGCGGGCACGGCCGGGCGAGCCATGCGCTGCGTGGGATCCACGTAAGGGGCGTCGAGGCAGGCGAGGAGGGCCTGCTCGAACTCATCGCAGCCGGAGAAGCGCTTCTCGCGGTTCAGATCCATCGCGCGGATGATCACCGCCTCGGTGCGGGCATCCACGGAGGGGTTGAGCTTGCGGATCGAGCCGGGCTGAGGCGTCTGCAAGGGGACCGGCGGCAGGTTGGTGAGCAGGTGGAGCAGGGTGGCGCCGAGGGCATAGACATCGGAGCGGGCGTCGGTCTGCCCTTTGCCGTACTGCTCAGGCGGGGCGTAGCCGGCGGAGCCCATCGCGATGGTGTCCTTGGACTTGCCCTTCTTGTGGGTGCGGGCCACGCCGAAATCGATCAGCTTCAGCACCCCCTTAGGGGTGAGCATGATGTTGGAGGGCTTGAGATCGCGGTAGATGATGGGCGGATCGCAGCTATGGAGATAGTGGAGCACGCGGCAAAGCTGGATGCCGTAGCCGATGACCTGCTGCTCGAGGAGGGGGGCGTTGGCCTCGTGGATGCGATCCTCGAGCGTCTGGCCGGCGACGAACTCCATCACCAGCGTGGGGCGTCCCTCGTTCTCGAAGAGGTCGGCGACGACGGGGAGGTTGGGGAAGGAGAGCGAGCGCAGGAGAGCCGCCTCCTGGAGGAAGAGGCGGCGGTTCTCGGCGAGCTCTTCGGGGGTGAGCTCACCCTGGGGGCGCATCTCCTTGAGAGCCCAGATCGTATTATCGCTGGCGCGGCGCACACGGTAGACGGCGCCCATGCCGCCGCGACCGATCAGGTTGATGACAATATAACTATCGGCGGCGCCGCGCACCACAGTATTTGGAGCGAGCAGATCAAGGGTGATCACAGGTGTCTCGGGCTGTAGAACGGCGCTCTGCCATGCGCGAGCGTACCTCTGATTATACCATGACGGCCCGCCCGAGGTTGCATTTGACGCGCCCTAGTCAAACTGTTATAATTGCCCCGTTGCGCCGGAGTGGCGGAATGGCAGACGCGGCGGTCTCAAAAACCGTTGGGGGCAACCCCGTGTGGGTTCGAGTCCCACCTTCGGCACCATCCGCTACAGACGGAGTAGACAACTCGGGGCGTGGCTCAGCCTGGTAGAGCGCCGCGTTCGGGTCGCGGAGGTCGGAGGTTCAAATCCTCTCGCCCCGACCAGGTCACACGGGCGCCTGTGCGACGAAGGCACAGGCGCCCGCTGTCGTATCGCCCGCCACATCCACAACAGAACCCTCAGCATGCGCTACCGTCTCGCGACTCCTCTCTTCCGTCTGGGGGCCGCTCTGGCCGCCACGGGAGCGCTGGCCCTGCTCGGCGCCTGCGCCGACATCGCCGCCTCGCTGCCGGCGCGCCCAACGCCGGTGCCCACCCTCGCGCGTCTACCGAGCGTGACCCCGGTGACGCCACGGCCCACGACGCCGCCCACCGCAACGCCCACACGGGTTCCCTCCCCTACCGCCGTAGCGCTCATCGGCACGGTAACGACAGGGGCCAACGTGCGGGCCGGCCCCGGCGTTGAGTTCGCGATCGTCGGCGTGCTTGGCCCGGGCGACGAAGTGACGCTCGAGGGTCGCC
>DAOUGF010000348.1:0-6095 GCA_034429295.1 Chloroflexaceae bacterium | reverse complement strand
CCGCGACTTCCTCGTTGGTCAGCCCTTCGGCGATGAGCTGAAGGACTTCCCGCTCACGCTCGCTGAGCCGCTCAACCAGTTTGGCCCCTGGAGCGCTCGCTGGCGATGGAGCCGTCTGCGCAGGTTCGGCAGCCGGGAGTGCTGCCAGCAGCCGGCGAGCGTACGCCGGCTCCACCCCCTTGGCAAGGGCCTCAGCGAGCAGACGCGCCATCGGCACGCCTTCGTCAACAAAGATACGGATGAAGCCGCCGGGCTTGGCCAGCCCCAGCGCCTCACCCAGCAGGTGGAGCGCCTTGCCCGTTTCACCGTCGGCAGCGCGCGCGAGCGCTTGCAGCACCAGCAGCTTGAGCCGTTCATCCGTCCAACCCTGCGCCTCCGCCTGATGGCGTAGTGGCTCCAGCAGCGCGAGCGCCGTTGTGGAGTCGCCCTGGGCCAGATGAACGCGGGCCTGGCTCAGCGGCAGGTCGTGCGTCTGCGCCAGCTGCGCCGCCGTCGCGAGATGGCCCTGGCGCAGCAACACCAGCACCTGTGCGGCAGCGATCTCCGGCATCCGAAACACGAAGCCATGCTGGCGCACGAACGCTTCAGCGCCATCGAGCACAGCGGCGGCGCCGTCCACGTCGTCCTGGGCAAGCTTCAGGCGGGCGAGCAACAGCGCGTGCGAAGCGGAGGTGTCGAGGCGCTCCATCTGCTGTGTCAGCTGGAGGCAGTGTTGTGCGTACTGATGGGCGGCCTGGAGGTCGTTCCACTGGTAGGCGATGCGGGCCAGGCCAAGATAGGCTTCGCAGGCAATTGGATCCGGCGGATCTCCGGCTAAGTGCACGGCGCGCTGATAGGTTCTTGTCGCCAGAGACAGCAGGTTGTCCGCTTCCTGTACTTGACCGAGACTGAGCGTCGCCGCGATGGTGTAGATGGAAGCCCCGGACACGGCGCCAGCTGCGATCACATCGGCGTAGGCCTTGCTGGCCGCGGCACGGTCGCCCTGAAGCTGATGGGCATATCCCAGCGTATAGGTTGTGGCCGTGCGGACAGGTAGGTTCTCAGGGTGCAGATACTCCAGGGCGCGGCGCGACTGGGCGATGATGGTTGCTGCATCGTGCTGCATAATTGCCAGCGTCGCCCGCATGGAGGCGATGCGCCCTACAAGGTCTCTGGTTTGCTCGTCTGGTGCAGCGCCTCGCAGGGCTGCTTCAGCCGCCTGGAGCTTCTGTTCGACGGCGGTAGGCTGCCCGCCAAACAGCAAGGTCGAGGCATACGTCACCCACAACGAGGGCCGCGCATCGAGTGTGGTCCTCGGCAGCGACTCGAGCCAGTTTCGCACGGGCGCGGCTGCGCCGCGAAAGTGCAGGGGCCTGCCCGCTCCCTCAACCAGGCGCTCGGCACGCTCCAGATCATTGGCGGCAGCCGCATGCTGAAAGGCTTCGACCTCCAGCCCCTGCGCCTCATACCAGACGCTGGCGCGTCGATGTAATTCGGTCACGGGCTCCAGCGCCGCCGCAGGGCCAGGGGCGGCGCGCTGCTGCAGGCGCTGTCGCAGCACATCGGCGAAGAGATGATGGTAGCGGAACCAATGCCGCTCGTTGTCCAGGGGGACGAGGAACAGGTTGGCGTGCTCGAGATGGGCCAGGGTCGCTGCTCCGGGAGTGGCGGGGTCGCGCAGCACCGCATCACACAATGGGCCACACATGCGGTCGAGCAGCGAGGTCTGTAGCAAGAAGCGTTGAAGCGGTTCCGGCTGACAGCGCAGCACCTCTTCGACCAGATAGTCCACGATGAAGCGGTTGTCGCCTGTGAACGCCCTGATGAACGCGGGAACATCCTCCCGCTCGCGCAGCGAGAGTGCCGCCAGCTGAAGCCCCGCAACCCAGCCCTCGGTACGGGCATCCAGCGCGCGAACATCCTCGGCCGAGAGACCCAAGCCCATGACCTGGTTGAGGAACGTGGCCGCCTCGTCGGGCGTAAACCGTAGGTCGGCGACGCGGACTTCGGACAGCTGATCGCGGGCGCGCAGGCGGGCCAGAGGGAGCGGTGGATCCTCACGTGTGGTGATGGCCAGGTGGAGTTGGGGCGATAGGTGCTCGACCAGAGAGCCGAGGGCCTGGTCGATTGGCCTGGCATCAAGCAGGTGGTAGTCGTCAAGCACGAGGAGCGCAGGCTGCGGCAGCGTCGCGAGCTCGTTGAGCAGTGCTGGCAGCAGCGCTTCGATGGCCGGGGGCTGCGGGGACTGGAGTAGCCCCACCACCCCGGCACCAATCGCCGGCGCGATGGTCTGCAATGCGGCGATGAGGTGTGAGAGAAAGCGAGTGGGGTCGTTATCCCCGTCGTCGAGCGAGAGCCAGGCAGCCTGCCGCCCGCAGCTGGCGACCCACGCGCTGGCCAGGCTGGTCTTGCCAAAGCCCGCGGGGGCCGAGATGAGCGTCAGCTTGCGGTGCAGCCCCTCGTTCAGCCGCGTGATCAGGCGGGAGCGGGAAACCGCGTTTGGCCGCGCTGGCGGGATAAAGAACTTGGTCGCGAGCACCGGGGTGGGCATAGGGGCCATTATAGAACACCTGCCGCTTCCGCGAAGTCAGGACTTCTGTGGCCTCAGTGGCCTACTCGTCCAGACTGTGCAGCTAGCTTCGAATACCTGGTTACAGGTCAAGGCTTCTGTAATGCGCAGTCATGAGCATGAAAAAGCTCCCCGATGCTGAAATACTGCATTAGGGTGCTTTCTGCTGTTTGTCGGTACAGCTCCCGGTCATTGAACTTGGGTGGTGATCCAAGGGCGGCTTTTCCGCATCAGAGTGCAGTAGAGCAGTTCTAGCCGGCCATATCGCACATCCTTGTTCCCTTAAAACGACACTAAGCTTTATAGCCTTCCATAGGCACCAGGGCGACAAGCTATGCGGATGCAATGACCGCGCCTCCTGCGAAACACCTCGCGCCTTCGCCCGCTCGTTATGCTCACGGGCATTGTCGTCACACTACTGCTGATCGTGCTCACGCCGCCTACGCCGAGCTACGCCTGTACGTGCGCCCAGGTGACCCCGCAGGTCGCATTCGCACGTGCTCAGGGAGTCCTGATTGGCACGCTGACCGAGGTGGATGAGCCGCCGGCCTGGCCCCGCTTCACCCCGTACTTCCCGTTCGTGTATTTCGCGCCCGACCCGGGTGTGCCAGTGGTCTGGACAATTGCGGTCGATCATGGGGTGATCGTATTTTTTCGGGGAAAAGTACCGCTAGGGTTAAGGAGAGGTAAAAGGGGTTTCTGTGCTTCAGGACGCCACAGAGACTGAGGGTTAGCTCCTTCAGGTCAGAGCCGGTGCGGCGGCTCATCGTGTTTCGTCGGAGAATCGTGGGCAGAGAATCGGGTAAGCAGGGCCTCATGCAACGAGCCGGTCAGGCAGCTGACCGGCTCGTCTTCACAACCGAGGTGCGCGGTGCTTACGGGGTGAGCGTCAGGAGCAGTTGGGGGCGATTATTGCCCTGGCGGGACTCGAAGGTGACATCATCGCTGCTCTCGCCGACGAGGGCGAAGCTATAGCTGCCATCCCCGGTCACGACCGCCGTGACATCGTACTCAACCCAGCCGTTGGTTCCGGTTGCGCCCACATTCGCCACGATTGTCCCACCGAGCGTTGGCCGCGTATTCCAGGTGAGCGCGGTTTCTGCCCAGCTTGTATCCGCAGTATAGACAGCCGGGCCGTTGTTCGTGCCATTGCTCCCGACGTAGAGCCGGAGCTTGGCGCTCTGCACGCTGCCGCTTACACCAGTAACCGTGAAGCGCAGATAGGACTCGATCGCTGGGCTGCTGTCCACCTTCAGGATGTTGGAGGTACCATAGTTCGTCGTAGCACTTCCCGACTCGACGCGGGCATCAGCCTCAGCCACGAAGCTGCGCGGGTTGGGCAGGCTCGCGGCTGCCGCGGTGATGACCAGCTCCGGCAGTGTTGCGCCCTCACGCGAGGAGAAGGAGACGCCATCGTCACTCGGTGCCACCAGCGCGAAGCTCACGCTGCCATTCCCGGTGACGAGCGAGGTGACATCATATTCGACCCAGCTCCCGGCGCTGACACCGCCAGAGGTGGCGAGCGGCGTGCTGCCGCGGCTCGGGCGCGTGTTCCAGGTGATGCCCGTCTCTGTCCAGGTGCCGGTCACGCCGTAGACCTCAGAGCCGACACTCGTTCCGTTGGTGGTGGCGTAGAGGCGCAGCTTCGCCTGCTGCACCGGCCCTTGGAGCCCAGCGACCGTGAAGCGCAGATAGCTCTCGATCGCCGCGTCGTCGCCAGGGTCGCTGGCCTCAATGCGCAGCGTGCCAGAGGTGCCGTAGTTGTCGGTGGGCTCCTCCTGCTCCACGCGGGCATCGGCGTCAGCAGCGAACGTCACCGTGCCGCTGGATGAGGCTGGTGGGGTTGCGGTCGGGGTGGCAGTAGGTTGGGAAGATTCCCACTGCCTGGTGGTGATATTGAAGACAAACAGAGTGCTATCATCTGTTTGAACCGTCAAGTAGGGAAGGTTCGCCTGCACAATGCGTACAGCGCCTCCTGGCACCGGCGTCTCATAATACTCGTGACCACTCGACTCGGTCATATTCAGATTCCATGTGACGACGGCGAGCACACCTTGCGATGGTTCATCGAGGAACGCCCCGGCTCTAGCCCCAATGATCTGATTGTCAAAGAGATCGGCCCAACAATTGCGCACGGTCATGACCATCCGAGCCGTTTCGCAGTCCTCGTAGATTCCTGGCTCGAATTGGACTGGCTCGGGCGTCGGGTAGGGTGTAAACGCTGGGAGCGATGTCGATGATGGGCGCGCCGCTGCAGTCTCCATCTCATGCTGAAAAGCTTCAGATGCTGCCTGCCGCGTCGCGTCACGCGCCGGGATAGAAATCGTGGCGGTCGCTGTCCCGCCTTGCGCGAAGGCTGCTGCACCCGTTGAGGCGCCACAACCACTTATCAAGAGTACAACGACGAGCAAGACCCCGGATATAGCCAGCCCCTTTACGCGGTAGGCTTGAGTAACCTGATGGGCAATTGGCTGTTTCATGAGCAGCTCCTGAAGGGCCTATTGCCCTTTATTGACGGGGTGAACGGCGGATAGTTGCGGGCGCCGTTTGATAGATTAGATCGGTACTATACGGTAGGGCGAATTGCTGAACGGTATTTGGCGAGCCATCGGGCATCACCGTGTTTGTGAGTGTATCATAAAGGGCTTGCCAGCTTTGGGGTGGTGAGAGATAATCTAACCGCTCAGCCAAGCGCCAGCTGGTTCGGTCGTTAAAGCTGCAATCCACCGTAGCGCGGCAGCTCACCATTGGCCCTGCCAGAAATGTCGTTGGGTCGTTGTAGGTCTCAACCGCGTACCGCTTGAGATTCAGCCACTGCTCCGCCTGAAAGGCCCGGTAAATCTGCGGCAGTGCTACGGCGAGTGGAGGGAAAAGCGCAGCCCGATATATCTTATCCAACTCTGCCTCATCCCATGAGTTCCGGGGCTGATCTTCTGGGCAGCCATTACAGGCACTGTAGCTCACGAACGGCTTAACCGTTTCAGAGCTATATCCCTCGATCCAGGCTGTCGGATCAGCTCCGAAGAACGGATCGGCTCCAAACTCCGCATCAATACCTCCAAGAACGCGAACGTAGGGGAACCAACCACGCTGCTCAAGCTGAACATTGAGGCTATCGACCATCTCTGCCCAAGCGATGCCGCTCTCGTCGTTCAGCGCTAAATTTGTCGCTTCGCTTGGCGCCTTCGAGTTATTTGTGCCAACAGCGATGGCAAGGTTGGCCGCTCCTGGTGGGTGAACAGGTGCTCCTTCAACACAGGCATCCCAGTTGAAGTAGCCCTCAGCGAAAGCAAGCACGAGGTTTTCAACCGCGCCTAGAGGAATGAGAACCTGGGGGTCTGTTTCAATCAATCCGACTACATATTCTGGGACGGAACTCGTGCCGATATTCCGTGGTCGTCCAAAGCCTAGAACAACGATTCCTTGCTCTTGATAGACCCGGGACTCGCAGCCGAGACTCCGCATCGCATCACGATCATTGACTTGGACATAATAACTGACAGTCTCTCGTGGCGCAGAGGGTGGCAGCCCATCAACCTGGCTGAGG
>DAOUGF010000347.1:0-3256 GCA_034429295.1 Chloroflexaceae bacterium | reverse complement strand
GACCACGAGCCGCCGGCAGGCAGCCGCGAGAACCAGATCTGGCTGTGCCCTTGGGCCGCGCCCACCCAGAACAGGCTCACGCCACCGGCAGCATCGGCCGCCGCGCTCACCGGGCCGAGCACCTTCCCTGCCACTAGGCGCGCCACCGGCCAGCTGCCATCGGCTGCGCGCTCGGCGTAGAAGGCCCCAGAGGCGCCGCCGCTCTCGGCCACGCCGCGATAGCTCACGACAATCTGCCCGTCGGAGCCCACGGCGACTCCAGGGTCGGCGAAGTCGCCCGTGGCCGGCGTGATCCGGCGAACTGCGAAGCCGCGGCCCTCCCAGACGCCGGCGAAGACTTGCAGGCGCCGCTCGTCTTCCTGGGTGTAGGCGACCGCGATCGTCCCATCGGCGCCAGCTGCGATGGCCGGTGCGTTCACGCCGGCCCGCGCCGAAATTGGCGCAGGGGCTGACCAGGTTGCGCCACCGTCGGTCGAGCGGCTGAAGACCACAGGCCGATCCGGGTCGCGCCACACTGCGATAAACTCACTATTGGTAGCCGCTACCGCTACGTAGACAGGGAAGGGCGAGCCTGCCGAGACGATCCGCGCCGGCCCCCACTCGCCACTCGGCGCTCGCACGCGGGCGAAGATCGTGCGCTGCGGCTGGTTGATCCAGACGTAGACGAGGCGGCCGTCAGGAGTCGCCGTGACGCTGGCGGTGGAGTAATCGGGGTGGCCCTCGGCCCGACCGAGCAGCTGTGCAGCGCCGAAGTTGTCGCTTGCCGCCGGGCGCGCCCAGTAGCTGGCGTGCTCCCGTCCACTGTTCGCAGCCACGTGCAGCTCGCCGCCACTCGCCGCCACGCGGGGAAACTTCACATAGACGCTGTTCGGAATCAGGGTCTCGCTCAGCGCCTGCGGCGCAGGGCCTTGGGCGGCGGCTGGCGCGCTGGCGAGCGCCAGGACGAAGAGACAGAGCATGAGCAGGCTGCGGTGCGACATAGCTTCCTCGATGCGGCGGAGCTGTGCGAGCGTTCTGCTCGTGAACCGCCAAGTCGCCCGCGATGATGCGCCCGCATGCCAGCGCAGAGGTCTGCGCAGCCACGGCCGAAGGTACCAGCGCAGGAGAGGACCGCAGGGGGATCGAGCGGGCGTATCCTCGGCCCTCGATTGACAGCTCTTGCGCTTGATGAGATAATGTCTCGCTGAAAGTCAATACCGGTTGGCGAGAGGCAGGGAGACCTGAGGATGCTGCGACGGCTGATAGCGCCGCTGCTCGTAAGCGCGGCGCTTGTTCTTGGGGCGTGCGGACAGGCTGGAACACCCGGCTCTGCTGGTGACGATAAGCGCCTGCAGGTGGTGGCGAGCACCAGCATCATCGGCGATATCGTGCGGCAGATCGGCGGCGATAGTGTGGCCGTCAGCACGCTCGTGCCGGTCGGCGGCGACACCCACACCTTCTCGCCGGCCCCCCAAGATGTGGCCCGCGTCACCGAGGCCCGCGTGATCTTCGTGAACGGCGCCGGCTACGAGGAGTTCCTCGTCGACCTGCTGCGGAGCGCCGGCGGCTCAGGCGAGGTGGTCGAGCTCTCGAAGGGCATCACGCTGCGCGAGCTCGCGGAGGGCGAGGGACACGCCGAAGAAGAGGGGCACGCCGAGGGAAACCTTGACCCTCATGTATGGACCGACCCGTCGAATGTGAAGTACTGGACCAAGACGATCGCCGAGACGCTTGGCCGCATCGACACGGCTAACGAGGCCCGTTACGCCGAGAATGCCGCCCGCTACAACGCCCAACTCGACGAACTCGACGCCTGGATCGGCGCGCAGTTCGCCCGGGTGCCCCCGGAGAATCGCCTGCTCGTGACTGATCATGCTGTCTTTGGCTACATGGCGGATCGCTACGGCCTCAAGCAGATCGGCACGCTGCTGCCCGGCTACAGCTCAGCCGCCCGGCCTTCGGCCCAGGAGCTTGCGGCGCTGCAGGACGAGATCGCCAGGCACGGCGTGAAGGCCATCTTCGTCGGCGATGTGGCGAACGAGAACCTGGCCCGGCAGATCGCCGAGGATACCGGCGTCCGCCTCGTACCTGTGCTGACCGAGTCACTCACGCCTCCGGACGGCGTCGCGCCGACATACCTCGACTACATGCGCCACAACGTGACGACGATGGCAGAGGCTTTGCGGTAGAACCGAAAGTAGTAAGAGGGCCAGAGGAGAGGGGTTGAGAAGAGAGATGGCGATTCAGAGGCTAGAATCTGGTGGCGCCCACCTTGCGCCGGCCCTCGCCACAGCCGCGCCCGTCGCGCTGCAGTTGGAGCACCTGACGGTGCGCTACGGCAGCGAGGTGGGCCTGGAAGATGTGAGTTGCACGATCCCGGCCGGCGAGCAGATGGCCGTGATCGGACCGAACGGCGCTGGTAAGAGCACGCTCCTCAAGACGATCGCCGGCCTGCTTCGGCCAAGCGCAGGCTCGGTGCGCTACTTCGGCGCCGCCCTCGCCCCGCCAGGCCTGATCGCCTACCTGCCCCAGCGCAATCAGGTGGATTGGCGCTTCCCCGCGAGCGTGAGCGATGTAGTGATGATGGGGCGCGTCGGGCGCGTCGGCCTCTTCCGCAGGCCCGGCCCGCGAGATAAAGCCCTGGTCGCGGAGGCGCTCGACCTCGTGCGGCTGAGCCACCTCGCTCGCCGGCAGATCAGCGAGCTCTCCGGCGGGCAGCAGCAGCGGGTCTTCCTCGCCCGTGCCCTCGCCCAGGAAGCGCGCATCCTGCTGATGGACGAGCCCCTGAACGGTCTCGACGTCGGCTCTCAGGATCTGCTCTTCCAGACGCTGCGCGAGCTCCGCGAGCGGGACGTCACCGTGCTTCTCACCCTTCACGATCTGCAGTTGGCCGCGCGCCACTTCGACAGCGTGATGTTGCTCAACCGGCGCCTTATTGGCCTCGGCGCCGCCGGCGAGATCTTTACGCCGGCGCGGCTGCTTGAGGCCTACGGCGGGCACCTGCACCTGGCACTGACCCGCGAAGGCATCCTTACCGTCACCGACACCTGCTGCGATGAGTGAGTTTCTGCTGGCGCCCCTGGCCTACCCGTTCATGGTGCGGGGCCTGCTCGCCGCAACCCTGGTGGGCGTGGTCTGTGCAGTGGTCGGCACCTACGTGGTGCTCCGGGGCATGGCCTTCTTCGGCGACGCCCTGGCCCACACCATCCTCCCCGGCATGGCGGGCGGCTACTTAGTGAGCGGCGGCGACCGCGGCGCGCTCTTCTGGTGGGCCCTG
>DAOUGF010000346.1:0-4183 GCA_034429295.1 Chloroflexaceae bacterium | reverse complement strand
GAGGCGAAGCGGTACAGCAGCGCATCAGCCGCAACAAGCAGCTCCCAGACGCTGCCCTCAGTCCAGGTTCGCCGGCGCAGCTCCGGCGGTACGCGACGGCGGGACATTAGCGTTTCTCCCGATGTGGACGAGGGGCGCCAGCCGTTGTGTTGGCACCCCTCGCCTCAGCAGTTCTCGGTAACGGGGGGCTAGAACAATGGAAGCTGGGTCACCTCCACCTCATCGTGAGGGGCAACGCTGACCGCGGGGCGCTGCGGCTGTCGCTGGCCGCGGGTGTGGCCGAACTGAGCCGTGCTCGTCATGCTCGTGTGCGGCGAGCCTGCCTCGGTCGTCACCGATAGCTCAGCCATCTCACGTCGCTGCGGCTCCAGGTGAGAGGAGTGGGAGAGAACGCGGCGCTCGGTCTCGGCGGCCATGAAGGCGAGCGAGGCGGGTGCGGGCGGAATGACCGGCTGCCACTCGCCCCAGCCGTCGCCGGCGCGCTCCTCCTGGGCGAGCGCGACAAGCAGCTCAGCAAGCGGGGCTTCCTCTGGCGCTGCCTCCCCGCCGGGCAGCGCGACTCCTTCTGGCACCGCCGGTGACGCACCTGGCTCGGCACCGGCCTGCTCCTCGGCAGCGGCAAAGGTGGCGTTGATGGCACTCAGCTCGCTCAGCGCCACATCGTAGATCGCCTGGCCGTCCCATACCTCCACCCTGGCCAACTCCCGGTCGATGGTGGCGATGCGCTCGTTGGCCTCGGTGATACGTCCCTGGAGCCGTGTGAGGATGTGCGGGATCTCGCTGATGGTTCGGCCGGCGCTCTGCCAGACGCCGGTGTCGGTCGCGGCCGTGATGGTGTCGAGTGTGATGCCATCGGGAAGGGCCAGGCTGAGGTCGGCGGCAAAGACCGCATGGGCCTGCACGACCAGATTGAGCCCGCGGTAGCAAGCAACCACGCCGCGCAGCCGCTGCCGTCCGAACGCCGCAGCGCTCTGGTAGTCGTGCACGAGCCGGCGCACAGCCCCGCCTGCCTCGGCCCGACTGCTCATCGGCGAGAAGCGTTCGCTGCCCACGGAGGCTGCCACCTCCGCGCAGAACGGCTCGTGGGGATGGGCAGCGACGAGTATCGCAGTGCGCTCCCATTGGCTGCGCCGGGCCTCGGCGCGGCGGATCTCCTCCTCGGTGAAGTGGCGCTCGAGCTGGAGGTTGCGCCGGGTGTCGAGCCAGACGCCACGCACGCGCTCCAGCCGCGCGACCTCGGCCTCGAGTTGGACCTTCCTGACAATCTGCGGGTTGCCGCTGGCGATCGCCTTGATCTCGGCGGCCGACAGCACCACATCGGAGGTGTCCTCGACCGTCCGGGCGGTAATCTCGCCAGCCAGCGCCTGCTCAATGAAGCGCGCCTTGCTCTCGATCAACTGGTATTGGTAGCCATCGAACGAGCCCTCGGCGATGTATGAAAACAGGTAGACCTCGGGCCAGCAGTTGCCCTGGCGGAGGATGCGGCCGTGACGCTGCTCGAGGTCGCCGGGGCGCCAGGGGCAGTCCAGATTGTGCAGGGCGATCAGCCGTTGCTGGACGTTCATCCCGGTGCTCATTTTAGTCGTCGAGCCGAGCAGCACGCGTACCCGACCCTCCTTCACCGCGGCGAACAGGGCGTCACGCTGGGCCTTGGTCGTGCAGTCGTGGATGAAGGCAATCTCGCCGCGGGGGATGCCCTGCGTGATCAGACCGTCGCGGATCTCGTAGTAGACGAAGTTGCTCAGCCAGCGCTCCTCCGCGGTCTCGACCTCCTGCGCGGCCTCGGCGGCTTCGCCCTCCAGCTCAACGCTCGTCAGGCGTATCGGCGGCTCATCCGCCCCGCGTCCGCTGCCTTTGGGCGTGGCCAGGTCGCAGAAGACCAGCTGCGTGCCCCGGAGCGGGGTGTAGGTGTGGTAGAGCTGGGCGACGTTGGTGACGAGCGCCGCGATCTTGCTCACCCGCGGCCGGGGCGCCTTCGGCACGACCAGGCGGATGTCGAGCGCGGCCTTGCGCCCGTCGCCCACAATGCGCAAAAGGTTGTCCTCGGTCGGGTCAACGCGCCCATTGCGCACGGCATCGGCGCGGGCGGCCAGCGACTGGACGTAGCGCTTCAGCGCAGCCGAGGGCGGCACGACGACCGGGATCACCTTGCCGGTTACCAGCACCGGCTCGGGCAGGCCCATCTGGGCCTTGGTGCGCAGGTTGAGTACCTGGCGCCACAACGCTGACATCTCCGGCAGGTTGACGAAGGTCGCCAATCTGGTCGCCTGGCGAAATCCCGATCCGTCGGGCTTCATCTCGAAGGCCATCTTCGGCTGGGCGTAGAGGGAGACCCACTCGTCGAAGTGATGGATGCCGACCTCCTCCAGCTGCTGCTGCTGGAGATAGAGCTGCATCACGTAGGCCTCGCCCATCGTATTCATAATTGGCGTCGCGGTGAGGAAGACAACTTTCTTCTGGCGGCGCAGCAGGTCCCAGGTCTTGATGCGCATGTCCAGCGCCCGTTGGCTGTGGGCCGAGGGCAGGCCGCCGATGTTGGTCAGCCGGGTTGGTACGTGCAAGTTTTTGAAGTCCTGAGCTTCATCCACAATAAGCATGTCAAGACCAAGCTCCTCCCAGCTGATCGTGCGGTCGCTGTCGCGGGCGATGCTGTCGGCCATCGCTTGCAGCCGCTCCTCGAGCTTCTTGATCGCCCGCTCGATCTGCTTGAGGGAGCGCTTCTCGTCGCTCGACGTGGCGGTGGCTCGCAGTTCCTCAAGGTAGGCGCGCAGCCGGTCACTCTCGGCGTCACGAAAGGTGTCGACCAACTCAGCGCCAAGGGGCAGGAGCTTGAAGCTGGTGTGGGCGATGACGACGAGATCCCAGTCTCCGGTAGCAATGCGGCTGAGCACGATGCCCCGGCGTTGCTTCACAAAATCCTCGGGGGCCATCGCGAGCACCTTGATGCCGGGGTAAAGCCTTCTGGCCTCGTTGGCCCATTGGCCGACCAGATTGTTCGGCACAACCGCGAGGGCTTTGGTGCAAAGGCCAAGTCGGCGGGCCTCGACCGCGGCCGCAATCGCGGTGAAGGTCTTGCCGCCGCCGACGGCGAAGCCGAGTAGGGTGCTGGGCCGCTGGAGGATTTGCCAGACTGCGCCTTTCTGGTAGTCGGCCAGGTCGCCCCCGCGCAGGACCGAGGCATTAATACCGGGGAAGGACAGGTGGCTGCCGTCGTAGACTCGCATGCGGTGACTGTTGAAGCGCTGGTTGTAGATCGCGCACAGCTCGTCGGCGCGGGCGGGCTCGTCCCAGACCCAGCGCGCAAACGCTTGGGCAATCTCTTGCTGCTTCTCCTGGGCAGCGACTGTCTCGGCCGGGTTGAGCACGCGCTTCTCATGGTCGCCGACGGTGATCACGTCGTAGACCGTGACCGGCACGCCGCGTAGCGATGCCTGGAGGATGTCGATGGCGCCGGCGCGCTTGGTTCCCCAGCGGGTTGTGGCCTCGACGGCGAACGCACCCTGCTTGCCAGGGTCGGACAGCACCCACTCGCTCAGGGAGGGGCGGTAGTACGCCTCGCCCGTCCAGGCGGGAAGGAGCGTCTTGATGAAGGCGGTGACAATCGGCCCTGGCAGCCAGAAGGCATTGAGGTTGATGATGATGTCGCGCGGGCCGAGTGGCTCAGGCTGTACCGCCTCCAGGGCCGCGACGTTACTCGTAAACGTCGGGTCGCGCTCGGCCCAGGCACGGGCGTCACGCAGCTTGGCCACCACGTCGCCGCTCAGGTAGATGTCGGCGAGCTCATACTGGCCCGTGCCGGGAAGGCGGTAGACCTGCTCGCCCAGCGCCTCGATCACGGCGTCGGGTGACTGCCCGGCCAGCATGGCGATGTAGCCGATGTCGAGGCCGCCGCGCTCGTCGAGACAGCGCAGCAGTGCCTCGGTGGCGGTGAGCGTGCCGGGGAGGGCCTGCTGGTGCGGGCGCAGGGTGCGCTCGCGAAAGATGCGCTCCCGGTCGGCGAGCCAGCGCCCGCTCGGTGTGCGGCGCGGATTGCGCTCCAGGGCGAGCAGGAACTGCAGCTCGGGCAGGTCGCCGAACAGCCGCTGGTTGCGCGGGTCGTGGATCACCCCGTACTGCCACACAAACCGCTCGTAGACCTGGTTCAGCTCCGCCCGCGCCGTATCCACGCCCGGCTCGTCGTTCA